>DAIOGT010000185.1:0-9337 GCA_036745095.1 Pyrinomonadaceae bacterium | reverse complement strand
GACTGTTCCGGCCAGCGGTGCACGTCCGCTTCGTTACAGCCTCGTCAAACAAGCTGCGAATGTGCCCGCTCTTCCCGCAAACGCAAAGACGCCGGTTGACGGTTTGGTTTTGCCGGAAGCAGTAGCTTCAAAGCTCGCCCCGCCCACGATCGAGAGTAAATCTTTAACGGAGTTTGTCGATCGCCGGCTCGAGTTGCTTGTGGCGCTGTTGAACGCAAAAAGACGCGGCGCGTTCACAGCGGCGAAAGAAGTGGTCCAGATTGATCCACAACGTTTCAAACTCATGGCGTCACGTCTCGACGCGGCGATAGCGGCAACGGCAGGGGCGTCGGTGGCACTGAATCGGGAAGATGAAGTGCTCGTGCCCGGTTACGAATCTCGACTCGCAGCCGTCGTTTCAAACGGCGGAGTTGCCGAGATTCATATCAGGCAGGTGAAGTTTACCGGACTCGGTGTCAACAAAAACCTTACCGCGGCGGAGAAGATGTTGCCCGGAACTGACACGTCCGCGGATGTAAAAGTCGTAACACCGAAGAACACGACTTTGAGTGTGCCCTCGTCCGAGCATCTCTACGACGGGCGGATGTTTGGCGAGCCGTTAACAATTGAAGCCGAACTCGCGATTGAAGGCGTGTCGTTTCACATTAAGAACAACACACGCAGAGACGTCGCCCCCGCGGTCGAGATCGTCGACGTCAAACCAGCGCCGTACGTCACTACGCCCGCGACGTCGCAAAAACCACTCGAATTCACAGTCACGCTCAAGAACCACCTTCCAACCGACTTTCGCGGATTGCTGCGCGTACGCGGCCAAAGCCTGGAGACCGGGCGTGAAATCAACCTGCGACCCGACGCCAGCGAGACCTCAAATGTCGTCGTGCGCACAACACTTCCTTTAGCTGGTCAGATTCAGGGCTCGAATGTTGCGGTCATGGTGGACCATCCGATTCCGAAAGAGCCCATTGCGAAGAGAAGCGTTCCGTTGGTTTATGCCGACGCGGTTGTCGTCAGCGGCCGGAAGGTTGGTTACCTGCCGAGTTACGATCAGACGCTGGAGCGCGCGCTCGCGGCTTTGGGAGTCGATGCCAAAAAACTGACGGTCGAGGAGATCGGCAAGTCAGATCTTTCAACGTTTCACACGATCATCATCGACAATCGTGGTTACCAAGCACACGGGGATCTGATTCCCGTCAACAATCGCTTGCTAAAGTTTGTTGGTGATGGCGGCACGCTGCTCGTCTTTTATCATCGCACGAACGAATGGAACCCGAATGAGGCACGAGGCCGCCCGCAGCTCGCGCCGTATCCCATCATCATTAGCGACTCACGCGTGACTGAAGAAGACGCGCGCGTGCTGTTCCTGCAACCACGGCACCCGCTGCTCAACTTCCCAAACCGGATCACGCAGAAGGACTTCGAAGATTGGGTTCAGGAACGCGGACTGTATTTCCCGAGAGAGTGGGACCCGCAGTACACCGCGATACTCACCACGAATGACAAAGGCGAGCCGCCGCTAAAAGGCGGACTGCTGGTGGCGTCTTATGGCCGCGGAAATTACATTTACACGAGTTATGTTTGGTATCGGCAACTCCGCGCGGGATTGCCAGGAGGGTATCGGATGTTCGCAAACTTGATCAGTTATGGGAGGAAGAAGGAAGACTGAGCCGCGGACTTGCGCGGATGAACGCGGATTAAGCGGGAGAATCTAACATCGCTTCGGAATCGAGCGACTCTTCGGCCTCCAGTTTGACGCGGGCGCGTTCGAGGAATGTTTTGATCATTTCTCGGACGCGTTTTTGCATCTCCGCACTGATGCGTCCTTCGCCAACGAGGATCGCAAGCCGATGCAGGTCCTTCGCTTGTTTGCGACGAAGCTCGACATGCTGGACGATCTTGATCAAAACTTTGTTGCCGCGTTCCTCAAAGGCCGCCGCATATCGCAGGTAGTTCTTCATTTCCGAGCGGGCTGGTGACCACTCGAGACGTTCCGGAGAATCTTCTGTTTTCTCAACAGTAAAAGTCGCATGGACCGCGCCTATAATCGGGACGTCAGCACGGACCGCCCACCGAATGATGCCGCCGGCTTCCTTGCGGATACCTTCGATGCCGGGCATTAAGTCCGCAAAATTACGGAGCTCGCCGAAAAACTCACGGGCCCGTTCCACCGTGGTACTCAGTTCCAGTTGATCTGCGTAGGAGGCCTTGATACGAAACATTTATTCTCCGTTAACCGTTTCTCCGAGACGTTGATGCGCGAGGGAGACATTTTGGTTTCCCATCGCGCCACTGCTAAGTTACACGAGGAATGTTTGGTTAGTAAATACTTATATGAGCGAAAGTTGTCCGAGATGCGATAACCCGAAGCTTAAAGGGTGGAATGAATTGGGTGACGAAGAGCGCGAAGTCGTGAAGCGACTGCCCGCGTCAGCCGACTATTCTCTCAAAGAGCGGAAGGCGTTACATCGATGGTGCACACGCTGCTGGTATGAGAATTTAGCCGCGGATGAACACGGATGAAAGCCGGATTTAGCCGCTTTCATCTGTGGCCAGGATACGTTTGTATGTGGCGCGTATGGCCTGCATTTGATCTGTTAACGTGTCCTGCATGTCGGCCACGGATTCAAACCCCGCTCGAACGGCCACGTCCCGCGCTGTCGGATGATTAGGATCGGGCAAGCGCGTCGAGCGCCCGACGATTAATCGCAAGTTGTGATCGATCGAGCGGAGCAAACTGTAACCACTGCTCAACACCACAAAGTCCTCTTCAGTGAGCGAACCTTCTTCACGCAATCTGTCGAGCGTGAACGCTGTCGACCGATCGTCCCCTTCGTCCATCACTTCGTCCCTTAACTGCAAATAGCGCGAAGCAAAATAAACGTCCAGCATGCCGCCTGGTCCATACTTGATGTCGGTGCCAGGCTTTCGCCCGCGACTGCCCTTCTCCTTCTCGAGTCTCTCGCGGACGTGGCGCGTCACTTCTTTCAGCTCCTTCGGATCGAGGCGCAAAGCATTCGCGTGTATGCGATGACGAGCATGCGTTTCGATCATCTTTCCCATCTCCTGATCGCCACCGACAGAGCGCAGTTTGACGTACGCCAGCCACTCCCACGGCGCACTCTCGAGTTTCAAATAATCCAGAAAACCTTCCGAGCTACTCACGAGTGGTCCATTTTTGCCGTGTGGCCGTAAACGCATATCAACACGGTAGAGATAACCTTCTCGCGTGATGCTGGAGAGTGCGGCAATCATTAGCTCAACCAGACGCGAATACGTCTCGTCCTGCGTTAACGACTTGATCGGCGAAGGCACGAGCGAGTCGTACGTGATCAGGATGTCGAGGTCGGAGCCGTAATCGACACCGGCACTGCCGAGTCGTCCTAAACCGTAAAACGCAACCCGTGGGCCTCCGCTGAACGAGCCATAACGACGCGCCATCTCGCGGCGTGCGATCAGGTACGCGACGTTCATGCTGGCTGTCGCGAGGTCTGTTTGCAGACGATTGGCTTCGAAGATCGAGAGCTCGTCCGCAGCATCCTGCGAACCGATCTCGACGATCAACTCGGCCCATTGCAAACGCAACGCCGCCAACTCGGCGGGGAACGTGCGCTGTCGGTCGATTGCGGAACGCAGGATCGCGCGATAGTCACGCCGGAGAGACGTCGTGGGTGAAGCGCCGAGCGACGTAATCAACGCTGGGTTCGCCGCGATCATTTCGGCGAAGGAGTCTGACGAGCCGCAGAGTTGGACGAGGGCCCCGAGGCTCGCTTCCGAGATCTTGATCTGCTGATCGGTTTTCTCGAGTGAGGCGGCGATACGAGAGACATGGATGAGCGCGCGATGAGGGTTTAGTGACTGCCGCGCCAGAGACACAAGCAGGTGCGCGAAACCGGCGCGAGGCTCGGTACTGACATGCTGGCTGAACACGCGCGCTGACATGGCCGCAAGGGCCGTATCTTTGTCGACAGGTTCCAGAACACCGGTAATCTCAACTGCTTGCGGTGTTGTCTCTTCGATCTCGGCAAACAGGCGATCGTAAGTGTTACGCACATGAGTCGTATGTGTCTTCAAAGCGGCGACAAAGTCGCTCGTGGTCGCAAATCCCATGCGGCGCGCCAACAGCGCCTGGGCTTCGCCGGCTTCCGGTACTGTGTGTGTTTGCAAGCCATGCTCCATCTGAAGCCGGTGTTCGAGGCAACGGAGGAAGGAGTAAGCATCCGACAACTCGCTGCGCTCGGCTTCAGTGATCAAGCCGCGATCGGCGAGCCGGCCCAGACTCACGAGCGTGTGCGGCACACGCAACCAATCATGGCGACCACCATGGGCCAACTGTAACGCCTGCGCGATAAACTCGATCTCGCGAATGCCGCCGCGACCGAGTTTCACGTTGAAGCCGCTTTTCTTCTCGACCTGGCGATCGATCTTTTGCTTCGCGAGACGAACACTCGCGAGTGCTCCGCTGACAGAGACATCGGGACGAAAGATAGCCGGCGTGACGGCTGTCTTAAACCGAGCGAACAACTCCGCCGCACCGACCGCCGCGCGAGAACGAATCAGCGCCTGACGTTCCCAATCCTGCGCGGTGGTCAGGTAGTAACGCACGGCTTCCTGCAACGAACACGCAAGCGCGCCATCGCGACCGTGCGGGCGCAGACGAAGATCCACACGATAAGCCGCGCCTTCGCCGCCTGACTGGCCCACCAATCGCGCGATTGTTTCCGAAAGCTTGACGAAGTATTCGCGATTGCTGACCTCGCCGCGTTCGCCAGTGCCTGCTGTCGTGCCGTCGTCAGAGTAAAGAAAGACAAGATCGATATCCGAGGCGTAATTAAGCTCCATCGAGCCGAGCTTGCCGAGTGCGATCACACAAAACTCGGCGGTCGCGCTGCGACCACGATCATCAACACGACGCGGCAGTCCGTAACGATTGTCGAGGTCCTGCCTCGCGAGACTCAACGCGTAATCGAGAATCGCATCGGCAAGGTTTGATAACTCTTCCATCGTCTCGACGAGTGTTTGCGAGCGTCGGATGTCGTGCAGGTAAGTACGCAGCAACTCGCGACGTCGAAAGCGAGCGAGCACTACTTGCGCAGGCAGAGAAGAGTTAGTGAGAGCGAATCGTGCAAGTGATTCTTTTAACTCGTCGCGTGTTCTGACGCGGGGGTCGACTCGTTCGCGCGACAGCCACGGAAGATAGTCCGGGTTCTGTTCGAGCGTCGTCGCCAGCAATGGGCTCCACGCAGCGAGCGCGAGTACGTCCGCGAGCAGGGCTGGTTGTTTGAGTAGAGTCTTATGCGCACGCGGCTGCTCTTTCGCGAGTCGCTCGAGAAAGAGACCGGCAGCGTTTTGATCGGGCAGATCGTGAATGCCACGGATGAACACTGAATTTGACTGCTCAGTATTCATCCGTGTTCATCCCTGGCTGATGCCTCTGTTAGATGTCGTAGTACAGCGAGAACTCGAGCGGATGCGGACGCATACGCAGCGGCGTGATCTCGCGATCACGTTTGTAAGTGATCCAACGCTCGATCAGCTGCGGGCTGAATACGTCGCCCTTCAACAGAAAGTCATGATCCGCCTCGAGCGCTTTGAGTGAATCATCGAGCGAGCCCGGCAGTGTCGGCACATCTTTCAGCTCTTCCGGTGAAAGATCGTAAATGTCCTTTTCGAGTGGCTCACCCGGATCGATCCGGTTCTGAACACCGTCGAGTCCCGCCAACAACATTGCTGAAAACGCGAGATACGCGTTGCATGACGGATCGGGCGGGCGGAACTCCAACCGCTTCAATTTCGGGTTCGTCGAAAACATCGGAATACGAATCGCGGCCGAACGATTGCGTGCGGAGTACGCAAGGTTCACCGGAGCTTCGAAACCGGGCACGAGACGTTTGTAACTGTTCGTTGTCGGCGCGGCAAACGCCACGATGGCAGCAGCATGCTTCAGAAGTCCGCCAATGTAAAAGCGCGCGGTTTCAGACAGTCCCGCATAACCGTCACCGGCGAAAAGTGGTTTCTCGCTTTTCCATAACGACTGGTGACAGTGCATTCCCGAGCCGTTATCACCATACAGCGGCTTCGGCATAAACGTCGCCGTTTTTCCAAACTGGTGTGCAGTATTGCGAACTACGTATTTGAATATTTGAAGATTGTCTGCCGTTCCCAACATCGTCGAATAGCGAAAATCGATTTCACACTGGCCGGCGGTGGCGACTTCGTGATGGTGACATTCGACAGTCACGCCACACTTACCGAGGGTGAGCGAAATTTCAGACCGCAAATCCGTAAGTGAATCGGTCGGCGCGCACGGCACATAGCCTTCCTTCGGACGAATGCGATAACCGAGATTTGATCCGGCGAATTCGTTGGCATCGCGGCCGCTGTTCCAGTGTGCTTCATCAGAGTCGAGTGTGAAACCTGCTGAATGCGGATCGTTGTGAAACTTGACCGAGTCAAAAACGAAAAACTCGGCTTCGGGACCGAAGTAAGCAGTGTCCGCGAGGCCGGTGAATTTGAGATAACTCTCGGCGCGCTGTGCCACCGAACGTGGATCGAAGGCGTAGCCTTCTTTCGTTATCGGATCGACGGCGCTGCCAATCAGGCAGAGCGTGGGCTGTTCCGAAAAAGGATCCATCCACATGCGCGTCGCGTCGGGGACGAGCAGCATGTCAGATTCGTGAATGGCAGCCCAGCCACGAATTGAAGACGCATCGAAGCCGAAACCATCTTCGAATTGGTCTTCCCCGAGCTCGGCAATGGGGAACGTAAGGTGTTGCCAGGAGCCCGGCAAATCCGTGAAACGAACGGAAACGAACTTGGCGCCCTGGTCATCAGCATATTTCAAGACAGTCTTAGGGTTCATTTTCTCTCCTGAAGATTAAGGGAGTGTTGGGGGTGCTCTTCGCCCCTGCGCGGTGATTGGTGCGAAGTATTTTGGCGTGCTTAACGACTCTAGGAAAACAGTCGTGCGGCATTGAAGGGTACGCGTAAAAAACTGTGATTATAAACGTGACGGGATTGATGTCAAGGGCCAAACTGGAAACTTTAGCGACAGAACACACAGAACGCTGCGAAATCTGTGTAAACCGTGGCACAAAAAGGTATAGACCGCAATGCCTGTTTTCTGTTACATTGCGCGGCTAAAGCGTTCCACCCAAACAATAAACTCCGCAACTCGATTCGGAATATGTACATCTGTGTTTCAGCTAAAGGGATTCATATCGTTCAAGTTTTATTTTTGAGGCAGGAGACCGCCAATTGACCACGGCAATCGAGCAAACGCTCGAAACTTATGGAATCGAAAACTGGGGCGCTGGCTACTTTGACGTAAACCGGAAGGGAAACCTTATCGTCCGCCCGGTCGAGGGAGATCCCCGGTCAGCGGACCTCAAAGAGATCATCGATGACCTCGCCAAACGTGGCATCACCACTCCCGTGCTGCTCCGTTTCCCGCAGTTGGTCGCAGCTCAAGTAAGAAAACTTCAGCGCGCGTTTAGTCGCTCGATTCGCGAGTTTGAGTATCAGGGCGCGCACATGTGTGTTTACCCGATGAAGGTAAACCAGCAACGCGCCGTCGTCGAGGAGTATCTGCGCGAAGGCTCGCGGTATGACTTCGGGCTCGAAGCGGGCTCGAAAGCCGAGTTGTATGCCGCTCTCGCGCTCGAGCAACCGGCCGACAGCCTGCTCGTGCTGAATGGTTTTAAGGACCAGGAATTTATCGAGCTGGCATTCGCGGGCGCCAGGGTCGGAAAGAAAGTCGTGATCGTGATCGAGAAGCTCAACGAGCTGGATCACGTTCTCAACGTTGTCGAGCATCACGACGGCGCCCTGCCGATGCTTGGCATGCGCGTGAAGCTTTACTCGAAAGGCTCGGGTCGCTGGGAAAAGTCCGGTGGCGAGGCCGCAAAGTTTGGACTAACTACCACCGAGCTCCTGGAAGTGATCCGGCGTCTGGAAGAAGCCGATCGCATGGACATGCTGAAGTTGCTCCACTTCCACATCGGGTCACAGCTCACGGATATCAAACGCATCAAGAATGCGATGAAGGAAGCGGCACGCGTCTACGCAAAGGTTTTCCAGATGAAAGTGCCGATCGAGCTGCTGGACGTCGGCGGCGGCATGGCCGTCGACTACGACGGATCGAGGACGGCGTTCGACTCTTCCGCCAACTACACAGCGCAGGAGTTTGCCAACGACGTCATCTACACGATCAAGCAGGTGTGTGACGATGAAAACGTTCCACATCCGACGATCATCCAGGAGTCAGGACGCTTCCTGGCGGCTTATCATGCGATTCTCGTGACGAATGTTCTCGACGAGATTGAAACCGTCGTCGAAGACATCACGCCAATCGAAATCGGTGAAGACGATCCGCAAGTCGTCATCGAGCTCGGCGACCTGCGCGAGTCGATCACCGTCAAGAACTATCGCGAGTATTATCACGACGCACTCGAACATCGCGAAGAGTTGTTCACGCTTTTCAATCTCGGATTGATCACGCTCGAGGATCGGGCGAAAGGCGAAGTGTTGTTCTGGGACGTATGCGAACGCGCGGACAAGTATGCGCAGCAGGCGAAATACGTGTCGGAAGAGTTTGGTGAATTGCGGCGGCTGCTCTGCGCGAAGTACCTGACAAACTTCTCGGTGTTTCGTTCCGTGCCTGATCACTGGGCCCTCGATCAACTGTTTCCGATCGTTCCCATTCACCATCTCAACAAGACGCCGACTGAGTACACCACGCTTTGCGACATCACCTGCGATTCGGACGGGATCGTCGATAAGTTTGTGGACCTGCACGATGTAAAGCAGGTGCTGGAGTTACACACGCTCAATCCTGAAGAGCCTTATTACCTCGCGTTTATGCTGGTCGGCGCATATCAGGAGGCGATGGGAAACAATCACAACCTCTTTGGCCTGCCACACGAGGCCCACGTGCACATCGACGAGGAAGGCTTTCTGATCAAGAAAGTGATTAAGGGAACGACTGTCGGCGCCGCGGCGGAGCGTGCCCGCTACGAGCGCAGTCTTTTACACGATGGTTTCCGGCGTCTGATCACGCGGCGCGTCAAGGACGGCGAACTGAGCGAAGCCGATGGTGCGGAGCTCGCGCAATTCTATGAATCACGTTACGACGCTTATACCTATCTCGCCGTGAACGGCGTCAAGGCGCGCTCGCGGCGAAAGACTGATTATTAATTATGTAATGCAAAGAAATTCGATCTAGTGGAACGTTCGATCCGAGAGGTTTGACAACCTGCATGGTCACTCAACGAAAACCAAAAGCATCGAAGTACCTGACCACTCCCACGCGTCCAGTCCAGGTGGATCGCGATCGTTCGGTGGC
>DAIOGT010000184.1:0-9351 GCA_036745095.1 Pyrinomonadaceae bacterium | reverse complement strand
CAGGCAGATCTCTAGATCAGGAAAACACAACAACGAAGGTGTGTTGGACCACGATTGGGCAGGAAGGGAACAACAAGGGTGTTGTCCGTGTGTTGGATCTGTTTCTCGAAACCGATTAAAGCTGAGACTGGGGCACGGCCGGGATCCGGTACGTGTGCACCGCTTTTCGAAGTGACGGCCGTCGAGCTCTCAACGAGCGGACAGTCTTTCATCATTCCGCGTGGAGCAGGAACGAGGGACGGCACGCCGGCGAGTTGTTGCTTCAAATTCGTCGCAGCACGTTTCTTCGGCTTCTGCTTCGCCGCGGTACAGCAGTCGTGCGAACGCTTGGCATGACAGCTATCGCCCGCCTCGACGGCGTTCGCACTGTCTTCAGTCACCTCGGCAGCATTGGCGCTGTTGGCGCAGCCGAACAGGCAGCCGCCAGCCATCCATATCGAGACGCTGATAGCTAAAAGCAGTCGCACAGCTTTGTTCGAGAACAACTGCATCGTCGCCTTGAGTCTACTCCTGAGGCAGCATTTTTGTCGAGGCGAAACGGGAGGATTTTCGCAGCAGAATCGTAATTAAAACCCAGCACTTCTGTAACCAGTCCATTGTTAGCCTAATCATCGAAAGGTCAGTGAGGGATAATTAAAATGAGCATTGATAAAAACAAAATAACAACGCAGGACGAACTGGATGAGCCAGCTCCGATGGATCAGGCAGAAAAACGTGTTGAAGCTGAGATGAGACGAATCGAGGGCGAGACTAAGAGAGAGGTCGCCGAGGGTTTAAGACAACAGGACGAAGAAGAAACAGATTAAAACCGGCTCAGCCCTTCTCCGCCAGCGCCTGTTCGAGTGCTTGCTTGATTTGGCCGGGCGTGAGGTCGGCTCTGAACCCGACAAAACGGCGTAGGATACGGCCGTCGCGCGCGATAACGAAGCTCTGCGGAATCGCCGATCTTCCCTGCATCAACGCCTGCGCGACCTCGCGGGTGGCCCAGCCGATCTGGTAGTCGATCTCGTATTCACGAATAAAGTCGCTCACGCTCTCGGCCGACGCCACCGGATCTTCAGTCGAGAGTCCGATCATCTCGACGCCGCGACTCTGAAACTCCTTGTGAAGTTTCACGAGCTCAGGAATTTCCATGCGACATGGACCACACCACGTCGCCCATAAGTTGACCAGCAATACTTTTCCCGAATAGTCTCCGAGCTTTATTGGACCACCACTGGTGGCTTTGTTCTCGGCTTCCAAAATCGGACGTGGCAAAGTCGCCAAGCCGGAAGTGGGACGATTAGGCGCGGAGGAGCGATTTATAACTGCCGGATCGTTCGAATTGCAGCTCGACATACCAAAGGCGGCGAGCAACCCAAGCGATATCACCGTGCAGGCGACGCGCAACGGCGTCCAAAACTTCACTCTTGTAACTTCGTTTCTTGACATCACAATTTCTTTACTTCTTTTTACCAAACCTAAACGAATCGAGAATCACCGGCATCTCACCCTCTTCGCCCACATCCTCGACCGACGACAACTCCCCGGCAAGAGATGTAGTTAGCATAGTCAGGGTTGCGCCGTTCGTGTCTCCTTCATTTCCGGTCGGCAGGAATACTACTCTGCCCCAGAGCTTCAGGTCACCTCGATCCGTTCCTTTTGATAGGCCTTCCCATCTGAATTCGTAACCCTCCATGGAATTGACCCTCGTTGGACCTTCCGAAACCTTCCTGTACTCCGGAATACGTTTGCTAAGCGAGTTACTGTATTCCTCAACGCGTTGTTTATAACTTGGCAGATCGCCGTCATACGTTCCCGTGCTCGTGTACCAGCCGACCGCAAAATTCTCCTGCGTAAAATCCGGTGGCAAACTACGATCGACTTCAACGAAATTGACTGCGCCAGGCCCACCTGATTTCGGATCGCGTTTCCAGCTTTGCGGATAATAAAAGCTGAAATCGAAATAGTGCTCGGCTAACTTCCCATCGAGGTTCTCGTTTGAGTTTTCAAACTTAACAGTTCCCGGTGGTGCTACATAAGTTTCCTCAGGCGCCGGGGTTGGCTGCTCCACTGATGCGGCCGGCGTCGGCGTGCTGACATTTGTGTTTTCGAGTGGACGGTTGGTATTTCTCTCCGCAGCCATCTCGTCCAAACGTGGTTTCACGAAAGCAAAGAACACTCCAGCTAAAACGCCGCCACTCACTAAAAGAAACAGCAGGACCCCACCAATGATCCACGGCAATTTCGACTTCTGTTTCGCCACGGGCGGCAACGGCGCAGACGGCGCGGATGCTGCCGCAACTGGCGATGGGGCTTGGGGAGTCACGACTTCGCCAGTGGTGCGTTGTTGCTGTTGTTCCACACGCGGCGGCGGTGGAGGCGGCGCTGGTGTTGGCGGTGGTGTCGGCGGCCTCGAGATATCAGAAGTGCTTGGAGCTGATCCGGTCGTTGTTGGACCAGTATTACGCGGCAATGCAACCGTCGCGGGATAGTTTTCCATGATGGTTGCATTCTGATCCGGCAGATCGCGGCTCGTCGGTCGTTCCGACGCTGCGTTCAGATCGATTGACGTAGCGCGCATCGTCGCATTCGGATCGAAGGTTTGCGGCGCTATCAGCAAGCCGCCGTCAAACGTGCAAAACTTTTGACCTTCATCCGGAAACGTACGATTACACTTAGGGCAACTCTTCATACACGAGACCTCTTAAACGGGATCAGATTCGATCGCGGGCTCAATTCGCTCGCGCCCTGGCGAGCTTCTGAGCAGCGCCATTATTATTTGGATCAAGCTCGAGCGCACGCTGGTACGCGCGCACGGCTTTGTCTTTCTGGTTGGACTTCAGATAACCGTCGCCGACGCCTTCGAATCCGAAGATCCCGGCAAGTTGTTTTTTGTCGCCGTCGGCAGCCAGTGTCGAAGCGGTTTCGTAAGTTGTTTCAGCGTCACTGAACCGATCCATTCCCAGGTAAGCACGCCCCAAAAGATTGAAGGGTTGAAACGCGCCCGACGCGACTTCTGTTGCCGACTTCAAAAAAGGTTCGGCTTCCTGGAATCGCTTGTAAACGATCAAATACCGGCCCATCAGCAGCAGCGACGTCAGGTTGTTAGGATCGAGCTCCAGCGCTCGTTTTAAAACAGGCTCAGACTGTGGCCACAACTGTTCGCCCTGAAGCGACTCGGCAATCAGGTTTAGGGTAGCTGGATCTTTCGCGAGCTCGGTGGCTTTTTGATACAGCGGCGTCGCCTCAGCCTGGCGATTCGAACGGTTGAGCATGCGTGCCAGGTGTGCGTATGCAGCCGCAAACTGTGGATCAAGCTCGATTGCGCGACGATACGAGTGCTCAGTTTCACTGTTTGCAAGGCCGCGGGCCTGGAGTGCCACTCCGAGACGATCCCAACCAACTGCGTTCTTGGGATCGATCTGCACGGAGCGTCGCGCGAACTGCTCAGCCTCCGCAAACCGCCTCGCGTTGTCGCCATTCGGACGTGGCCGCGTGAGCACTACACTCAACGCCACGTAAGCGTCAGCGTTATTCGGCGACCACGCTACTGAATTCCGGTACGCGGCTTCCGCATCATCCCAACGCTGCTGATCGGAGTAGATGTTGCCCAGTCCGTAGGCGGCGCGCGCATCACGCGGCTTGAGCTTCAACACTTCTTTGTACGCAGTTTCAGCGTCAGCAAATTTGCGCGAATCGCGGGCCTCGTTGCCTTTGTCCAACAACTCTTCTATGCGCTCGGCATTGATCCGCGACGACGCTGTCGTTCGGTTTGCGGGTTTCGTTCCTGTGCCTGGCTTGTTTGTCTTCTTCGTTTCAGGGTTCTTGGCACGGAAGATCCCTGCGCCGCCGCCGACATCACCGCCTACGTCCTGAGCCTTCACAACCGTACACAGGCTCAAACACAGTGCGGCCAAGCTTAAGAACGCGACGCGCAGTATTGCATTGGTACTCATCATTAATCTCCGTGTGCAATAAGAGAACTTATGGATCACTGAAGAACTACTGTGTTGGATTGTAGATCATACGTGTTCATTCGTGAAAATCCGCCGCTAAGATCCGCTCCTTACAAGTCGAAAGCCTAACAGCGTCGTCTTCTTCGAGGCCGGGACAAAATCTCGCAAACAAGCGGACACCGGAGCGTCGACTTTAGCCGGATCGCTGACGTAACAACCGCCTCGAATCGTGACCCAATCCTGAATGTCCCTGGGAACGACAGCCGGATTGCCCGGATAAACCGAGGCTTTTGAGGAGGTCCATTCCCAGACGTTTCCGACCAAATCAAACACTCCCCATTTATTCTTCCCTTCCGGACGTGAGCCCACCGCCGCAGGAGTGGCATCCTTCAAGACAGCGGCCTTGTCTTTCCAATCCGATCCCCACGGGTACAAGTCGTTTTGCTCACCATTTCGGGCGGCATACTCCCACTCCTGTTCGGTCGGCAGACGATAACTTACGCCGTCACGTTTCGAACGCCACGCAGCAAAAGCGTTCGCGTCTTCAACCGACACGTTCACGATCGGCCACATCTCCTGTCCAAACGGTGGCTTGCTTCCGATCCAATGCGAGGGAGCTTGATAATTTGTCTCTCTAACAAAATCCGCGTATTCGGTGTTACTGACTTCTGTGCGGTCCATCGAAAAGGTCTGCACAGTTACAGTATGAGGCGGAGTTTCCTGCGGTGGGCCATTCTGACGTCCCATCAGAAAGGTTCCGCCAGCAATTGGCAGGAGATCAGCTTTTACTTTCGGCGGTGGGACTGGCGATGGCGTGGGATCGCTCGGGGTGCCTGGCTTTGACATCAGGTAAGCCGTGATGCCGACACCCGCGAGCACGAGCACTAATACGGCGGCGCCGATGAACAAGAGCGGTGTTGGACTTTTCCGCTTCGGCGAAAAGTCAACAATCATCTGCTTTCCTGGTCCAACCGATCGCGCCGGAACGGGGTTAGCATCCCACTCGCGGTTCGTCGTGCGTGCTTGCACGTGAGTCGCTTCAGGATCCGCTGACGGCGGCATGCTTCCGGACAAACGGTCAAGTCTGTCTTCGAGCTCTTTCGCTTGGATCGCCATTCGCTCGAGTTTTTCCTGTTGCTCCTGCTCGCGCTGGTCGCGCTCGTGGTTTTTAGTGGCTACACGCTCGTCTTCTTTGGCTGTCGCAATCGAGTCGAAGGAAGCTCCGAAATTCGTGTCCTGTGCGATCGGTGGCTGTATCGCTGTGTCAGAGAGATCGGGAATTTTCTTGATTTCAGGTTGCGTGACTGACGCGATCGTCCGGTTGGGATCGAGAGCTACTGTTTCTCGCATTGCAGCGGCAACTACAGGCGCGGAGTTCAACGCCGCATGAAGTTCTCGCAGAAAGTTTGGAACCGAATCGATGCGTGCGGAAACTTCTTTTTCGAGTGCATGACGAACGACCGCCTCGATTGCCGGTGGCACCGAAACTCCCATCGACTGAAAACTCGGAGGCGGCATTGTCAGGTGCTTCTTCATGATCGACGGGATCGTTGAACCTTTGAATGGCACTTCACCCGAAAGCATCTGGTAAAGAATGACACCCAGACTGTAGATATCAGCACGCGCGTCCGGCTCTTCGTCGGACCACTGTTCGGGAGCCATGTAAAACGGCGAACCCATCAGTCCGCTTGTCTGCGCCTGAACGAACGATCCCAGCAGCTCACCCGACTTGATCTTCGCAAGACCAAAATCGAGGATCTTCACTCCTTCCGCGATCGGCACGTCGTCCTGGACCATGATGTTGAGTGGCTTCAAATCGCGATGCACGATGTTCTGGCGGTGCGCCGCGCCGACGCCCGCGGCGATCGCGCTGATAAACTCCCACGCGCGTTGCGGCGGCATTGCGCCTTCATGCGCGAGTATGTCTTGAAGCGAACGGCCTTTGACAAACTCCATCACGAGGAAAGGCATCGTGCCGCGCACGACGCCGAAGTCCGTAACGGCGATGATATTCGGGTGACGAATCGCGGCAGCGGCGAGGGCTTCCTGTCGAAACCGCGTAGTGAGCATTGGGTCGTTGCCCACGAGGTCCGGCAGAATGACTTTTATCGCGTGCGAGGTTTTGAGAAAGATGTGTCGCGCTTGAAAGACGACGCCCATGCCGCCTTGCCCGAGGCGACGCTCGAGCAAGTAGCGGGCGTCGAGTGTGGTTTCACCTAGAAGAGATGGGGTTGTCTCATCACCGTCCTTGGGACAGTGATTTACTTCGTCGGGGTAGCAGCGCCTACAGACTGGACACTCTTTCATCTAATGGGGGCCACGTCTCCTTAAACCAGCTTCATCGTATCACGACATTGACGAGACGACGCGGCACGACGATCACCTTCACCACCTCGTGACCATCGGTCAGCGCGCGCACCCGTTCGTCGGCAAGTGCGGACGCACGGAGCTCTTCCTCAGAAACATCCGGCGCCGCAATCACACGGGACCGGAGTTTTCCGTTCACCTGAATCGGAATCTCCAGCTCTTCACTTCGCGCGAGTTCCGGATCCGCGACTGGCCACCGCTGCGTTTCGTTCAGCAGACCCGCCGCATGACCCAGTCCTTCCCACATCTCCTCCGCGACGTGCGGCGCAAATGGCGCGAGCATAATCACCAACGCCCCCAGCGCCTCGCGCATGGCAAAGAGATCTTCCTCTGAAACCTTCGCAGGATCCGCGTTCAAGTCGGCGATCTCATTAAACAACTCCATCAATGCAGCCACACTCGTGTTCAAGTGCAACTGTTCGAAGTCGCTCGTGATCTTCGCGATAGTTTGGTGTGTCTTTCTTCGTAATGTCCGCGCTGCGGGACTGAACTCCATCGCGCTCGCCTGGATCGGATTCGAAAGTCTTTCCTGCCAGCGCCAGATCATCGTATAGACACGTCTCAAAAACCTGACTGCGCCTTCGATTCCTGTTTCGGACCAGCGCAACTCGTTTTCCACCGGCGCCGCGAACAACACAAACAGCCGTGTTGCATCCGCGCCGAATGCCTTGATCATCTCGTCCGGATCAACTCCATTGCCGAGACTCTTCGACATCGCTTTCCACTCGTCAGTCCCTTCGACGCGGTTTGTCACCATGCCCTGCGTCAACAACCTCTTCACGGGCTCGTCAAAATTGACGAGACCGATGTCGCGCATGAACTTGGTCCAGAAACGCGTGTAAATCAAATGCATCACTGCATGTGAGTCACCACCGATGTACTGGTCCACCGGCGTCCATTGTTTGGCGATGTTGGGATCAAATGGCGCGGATTCGTTGCGCGGATCGAGGTAGCGGAAGAAGTACCACGATGAATCAACGAACGTGTCCATCGTGTCAGTATCACGACGCGCAGGACCATGACACTTCGGACATTTCGTATTGACAAACTCCGGCACACCCGCAAGCGGCGACTCGCCGGTCCCCGTGAATGCCGCCGTTTGCGGTAACACTACCGGCAGATGATCGTAAGGAACCGGCACCATGCCGTCCTTTTCACAATAGACCACGGGCACCGGCGCGCCCCAAAAACGCTGCCGCGACACACCCCAATCGCGAATCCGATAAGTCACCGCAGCTTCGCCGAAGCCCCGTTTTTTCGCGTGCTCAGACATCTCGGCAATCGCGACTTCTGACAGCTTTCCACCCCAGTCGCCGCTATTGACCAAGACACCGTAAGCCGTGAAGGCGTGTTTAATCTCTGCCGATGCGTCGCCGGCCGTTGTCGGCGAAGGCTCAGCAGCAATCTCCTCGTGAGTTACAGGCGCAATAACCTGTCTGATCGGCAACGAGTATTTTTGTGCGAACTCCATGTCGCGCTCGTCGTGAGCCGGAACACTCATCACGGCACCCGTGCCATACTCCATCAGCACATAGTTTGCCACCCACACGGGAACGGTCTCGCCGCTGAATGGATTGATCGCGAGCACACCGGTGTTGATTCCTTCTTTCTCTTCCTCACCGATTTCTCGACCGGCAGCTTTCTGCGTTCTGACTTTTTGCGCAAACGTCTCGACGTCGTCTCGCAGCGCCGAGCCCTCGAGCAACTCAGCCAGCAACGGATGCTCGGGCGACATCACGATCGCGGTCGCGCCGTAAATAGTGTCGATGCGCGTGGTGAACACACGAATCTTCTGTTTGCTGTCTTTGACGGCAAAGTCGATATACGCGCCTTCGCTGCGGCCTACCCAATCGCTCTGTCGCTTCAAAACTTTCTCGGGCCAGCCGTCTTCGATCTCTTTTATGCCGGCGACGAGTTGTTCGGCGTAATTAGTGATGCGCAGGAACCACTGTTCCAGATCGCGCTTTTCGACTGGCGTATTACAGCGCCAGCAGACGCCGCCGGACGACTGTTCGTTCGACAGCACAGTCTCTTCTTTCGGACACCAGTTGACTTGCGAAACCTTTTTATAGGCGAGGCCGCGCTCCAGCATCTTCAGAAAGAACCACTGGTCCCACTTGTAATAGTCGGGACGGTGCGCCGCGATCTCGCGTGACCAGTCGTAACTGATACCAAGACGTTTCAACTGCCCGGCCATGTGCACAATGTTGTCTTCGGTCCAGTCGCGTGGATTCACGCCGCGTTTGATAGCAGCCTGTTCCGCCGGTTGGCCGAAGCTGTCCCAGCCGATGGGATGCAGCACATTGAAGCCTCGCAGGCGCTTGAACCACGCGAGCGCGTCGCCGATGGCATAGTTGCGCACGTGCCCCATGTGCAGGAACCCTGACGGGTAGGGCAGCATTTCCAGGCAGTAGAATTTCTCGCGCGGATCGGCGTCTTTTGCCTGAAAAACACCGCTTTCGTTCCAGCGCTGCTGCCACTTACTTTCGATCTGTTCGGGAAAATATTTTTCGTCCATAACGTCGTCCAATCATACACGTAACATGTTTCAACAAACCGCACAAAGCCGGATTAAGGCTTCGCATGGAATTATTAATTTGGAGATGGAATCGCCGCTCCGACAGACCACGCGCTAGGCGCGGCGCAGAAGCGGCACCGTTAGGACGAGTTTATTGAGTGTTCGCCACGAAATCATTCGGTGTGCATTGTAGTGAAAAATGTTATGCGCGTCTAGCTTTTGGACGCCGGTTTGCGCAATTGTTCCTGCATATAGCGGCGCAGAAGGTAATTGATTATGCCATGATATTCTGGACCCATACTTCCATACCACTTCGCTAAGTCGCGATCGAGTTTCACCGTCAATTCCTCTCGCGGCTCAGTTACGTTAGAGCCAGGACGAACGACAACGCGAGCAAGCATTTCTGGCGTCGCTTCTGGAAGATCCGAGAAGTCAATATCTTCGTCTGTCATAGCGGCGAGCCGCTGGAAGTCAGTTCCAGATTTCTTTGAAGTACTTGATTTCTTCATTTTTTGAAGCCCGTCGGGC
>DAIOGT010000183.1:5675-9624 GCA_036745095.1 Pyrinomonadaceae bacterium | reverse complement strand
TATCGCAAAGTTGCGGATCGAAAACTGCGCGTTCAACTCGAGATGGGGGGAAAGAACCCGACCATCGTTCTGCGCGATTCTGATCTGAATTACGCGGCTGACATTCTCATCAATGGCGCGTTCTTTTCCACCGGCCAGAAGTGTACGGCGTGTAGCCGTGCCATCATCGAGCGTCCGATTTATGAATCGCTGGTCCAATTGCTGGTTGAGAAAACACGAAGCTTGAAAGTAGGTAATGGATTGAGCCCGGGTGTTCAGATCGGTCCGGCAGTTGATTCCAGTCAACTCGAAACTGATCTCGAGTACATCAAGATCGCGAAAGATGAGGGCGCGGAGTTGTTATGCGGTGGCAATCGCTTAGCGGGCGGAGAGTACGACAAAGGCTACTTTATCGAGCCCACAATATTTGGCGGCGTGACTTCAAAGATGCGCATCGCCCAGGAGGAGGTTTTTGGGCCCGTTCTCGGCTTGATGGTTGCTGAAGATTTCGAGCACGCGATGGAGATCGCGAATGATGTGCGGTTTGGACTATCAGCCTCAATCGTTTCCAGGGATCTCACGCGAGTGCACCAGTTCATCGACAGGATTGAGGCGGGACTGATCACGGTGAACTTACCTACCGCGGGTGTTGAGTATCAATTGCCGTTTGGCGGGACGAAGGAGTCAAGCTACGGCATGCGCGAGCAAGGACCACAGGCAATCGAATTCTATTCAGAAACGCGAACGGTGTATTTGCGCTATGCGCAATAGGAATCGCGAGCGGATTAAAACAGGCGAATGGAGGGTTCGTAGTTCATCACGTTCGTCGAGGGCGAGGGGTAGAACTCTATCGCTTCCTGTCGGAAACGCCGGCCGTCAAAATTAAAAAGTATATACGTCAAATCCTTCACAACGAATTTTGCTGGTCCAGGATCATTCGTTCCCGGCTTCGGACAGTCGCCAAACAACTCAAGTACCAACTGCTTCCCCGCCGTCAACGATTTCAAACTACATCCGTAGGCAAGACTTCCGGTTTCATAATGCCAGAGAGTGGTGAGCTTTCCGTAGCGCATCCCGTAGATGTAGAAAAGATCTGTGCCTCCATCGCACGAGCCGCCACAGGTCACATGCGATAATCTCACGATCGCCTCCGGTTGTGCGTCGCCCGTTACGTCTTTGTAGTAAACATCCTTGAGCGAAAACCAGCCGGACCTGTTCGGCAGTAAAAGCTCACTACTGGAGAGTGTGAGATCGATCGTTTTCCCGTCTCCAAGTGCGTAAAGGCCGTACGACCGATTTCTAAAGTCAACGTTCAGGAAATTTTCGGGCACACGCCGAAAATACTCATTGGAATTCGTTGCGGGCAGCGGTTCCGGTTCCAAAAGTTTAGACGGATTCATAGGCGCCGGCATCGCTAGATCGTGGGATGACGCCTTCTTTATTCGGCGCGACGGTGGATTCAAAACGCTGAAAAGGATGATGAACAGACCACAAGTGACGAGCGCAAACCAAACAGCTTTCTGCTCCGCTTTGTCAGTGGGTAAGAGTCTCGTAAACGGGTTCATGTGAAGCTCCCGCTTATACTGACATACCTGACCGCGACTATGCTAGCTTTACTTCACGTATTCCCAGTGCCACGGCTCGTAAAAGTAAGGTCGAAAGCCAAAGCGCTCGGCGTTTTTGACAAGCCATCGGTAGACTGGAGTGTTGACCTGAATCGCGCGATTTGCATCCTTCGTATCAACCGGGCTGCCGCCGACGTACAGGTCGAGAGCACGACCAGTGAAGTGGGGACTGTTATTAACCGCAAGTCCGGCGCTGCCCGCATTCGGTGATTTTCGTCGCAAGTTCTCCTGATACTCTCGCGAGCGAAATGACGAAATGATCTTCAAGTACTTCTCGCCACGCGCAAGTTCGTGTGACGACGCATGCGAAAGCTTGAGCGTTGGATCGGCGATGGCAGCCGCAATCATCTGTTTGTACGCGGCGTAAGTTTTGTGTTCAACCTGACGGTGTTCCGCCGCGCGTGAAGGATCGTAAAAATCAGAGGGCGGCGCAGTCAGTAATTGATCCGGCGTCGCGGCGGTGCGGTTCTTGAGCCGGTTACCTTGCCAGTGCGACACCATCGCCATCCAGGCGTCTTGATCAAGGACGCCGTCCGCAGTGATGCCACGTCGTTTCTGCCACGCTGCGACCGCGCCGGCAAAATCGCTCGTACTGGCGTCGTCCTGAGTGTTGAGAGTTCTACCAATCAACAGATCGTATAGGTACCAGCCACGCTGTTGCTTTCCGCCGAAGGTCCAGGTGAGATCGTTACGGAGCGCGACGTTTGTCGTGGCTGCTGCTGCGAATGAGGTGCTGATAGCGGCGGTCTTTTTAGGAGTGCGGCTGGTAGAACGGTTGGGACGTGGCGATTGAGCGCTCACGGCCACAGCGAGCGCAGTCACAATCACACCGATTTGCAGTCTCAAAGTCCTCATTTTGAACACGAAGATTAAGGATGCGCGAAAGTGTCAAAACGGTTCGACGTCGTGAATTTAATTGGCCATAAAAACAACAAAACACGCAATCACAAGGATTTAGCGGCGACGCTTTCTGACCACGCGATTAGCACGAGCCTTCGGCCGAGAACGTTTAACGGCCCTGACGTTTCGGCGTGCCGCCTTGTTGGGCGGTTTTGCCACGGCGTGATTTGCTTCTTCCTTCGGTGGCGCGCCGGCCTTTTCAAGCGAAGCCGTTATCAGATCATCACCGGGTCTCGAGCCATTGAGAAACGCAAAGACGTGGTAGTTCGCGGAGCGCTCGCGGATGACTTCAATGCGCCCTTCATTCTTCAAGCGGGCCAGCTCGCGCATCACAAAATTCTGCTCTGCGACGCTCATGTAGCGGTAATCGATGTCGAACGCGAGGCCCGTCGAGTGTGGCGGCGCATCGATCGTCACGGCATTCCTATTCACTCTTCTCAATGAGCGTTGATACTGCTCCGGTCTCACCAGCGAGCTCACCGGCAGCGGTCTATCAAATCGTTGGTAATACGCAGTCGCAACCTCATCAATGATCTTCAACGCCTGCGGCCTGATGGAACTAAGCATGTTGACCTTCAACGCATATCGATCTGAAGGGTTGTTCAGATCGTAAGAACGCCCGTTGAAATTTTTCGCGAGGTTGTGCAACGAATGATACGCCTCCGGAGGTGGAGCCTCTTTCGATGCTTCGCTATTTTGATTATCTTCCTGAAAAGCGGTGAACGGTTCCTCGTTTGCTCGCTGGCCGATACCATACAGGATGTAACTTTCGGTAACAGCCGGAACCGGCACCAGCTCGCGTCGCTCGAGCATCGCTGCGAGATCGAGATAGTCCTGGCAGAGATAAACCTTGTATTTCTCAATCTCCGCCACCTGGGTTGCGAGAAACCAGTAACGCTCTTCGTAATGCTTGAGCTCAGGTGGAATCTCGAGAATCCCGCCGAGTGATGAATCTCGTTCAGCTTTGACTTTTTCGACCGCCATATTCCAGGCATCAGCTGGTGTGCCGGCAGTGAAGTTAGACTCGGTCGTTGAATGGAGTAACTGAGTGCGTCGTGTGGCACGAATGCGAAGCGCGGCCCAAACAGCCACGCCCGCGATAAACATCAAGACAATTAACAGTGCAACCCGTCTGCTCATATCGAGAGCGCTTAACATAGCCACAAAGAAGCACAAAATGCACAAATAGTTTTCCGTAAATTTTGTGCTTTTTGTGCCGCTTTGTGACTAATTGAGATCGTAGATTCTCGTATCGGGATGGTAAAGGCGCCAGTCAAACCAGTAGTCTTCTAACACAAATACTTTCTTTAACTGCCGACCAGCGAGTGCTCCAGCGGTCGCCTTCCCTTCGAAATTCCAGGTGCTGCCGGTTTCGAGATCAACGAGTGCGAACCCGTCACCTTCCGTCTTTTGAAAGAACTCCAATCGCCGTCCCTCAACTGTCC
>DAIOGT010000183.1:2900-5575 GCA_036745095.1 Pyrinomonadaceae bacterium | reverse complement strand
CTCTTGAGCTGGCGACCTTTCAGTGGACCATGAATCGCCTTGCCACTGACCTGTTGCCACCAGCTTCCAGTTTCCTCATCACGCATGATGAAGTTCTGGTTGTTAATGCCCGCAAGGTGAAAGCGCAGCACGCGCCCGTCAACTGTTGATTCCCACACCAGACCGGTGTGACAGAGCGTTCAATACGTCGCCACGACCGGCGTACCGCCGATCGTGTCCTGCACCACGTGGTGATAGCCCATGAGCCGGATCGGATACGCAACCGATTCACTACCGAGCGTGACGGACATCACTCGATCGTCATCGTTTATAAACGTCGCATCCGCAGCTTTCGCGTACGCCGGATTCGGCAACGGATTAAACATCCACTCAAAATGGTTCTGCCGCGCAAGCCACGTGGCGGCAAACACCGGCACGAGCAGAATCACGAGCAGGATGCGACTCCACCAGCGGCCACCGAGCCACAGTCGGATCGTCAAAGTCAGGATCAACAGCGACGCCACAACCGTGATTAGGGGCGACCAGCGACGCATCATGTAGGAGACTTCCATGATGCGCGGCGTTTGCGCCTTGAACGGCATGATTAGGAACACGGGCGTCAATACGATCGCTATGACGAGACCGACGAGGATGAACAGTGCGAGCCAAACGAGTTTGCGTCGCGCGTTGGCCCAGCTGCAAAGTCGAGTCAGAACATTAGGCATGTTTATCTCCAGTTCGACGCTTTGTCTTCCTGATCATTGCAATGGTCCACAACACTCCGATCGCCAGGAACGGGAACAGGTATACGAGTAAATCCCAGCGACCATAACCTGGCGGCGTAGCTTCGACCGTCGTGGCGGTTTCCGCGTTCCCTGACGAGCTTTGCAGCCGTACGCGCACTCGCCAAAGCTCCTCGGCATCGAAGTGAACCTGGGCGCGATATTGAACCCCGCCTGAGACATTCTCGCGCTCGCCTGAATAAAACGCTTCCGGCAAGCGACCACTCGCCGGTTGTACGCCGATTTGCACCTGCAAGTCGCCTGGAAGCTGAGCCCCGTCCTGGGTACTGACGATCACAAAGAACAACGCGTCGCCGACATCGGGGTCACTCCAAAGGGAAACCAGGTAGCGATCAACCTTTTGATCTACAAACAACGGAAACGGCGGACCTTCGTGAGCGTTGACGATCCGCGCCATCAGCAAAGTTATGATCAGCGGCAGAGCGTGTCTTCTAGAATTTAGGCCGCTACTCATTTGTTCAGAAACAATCTCAACCGGAGCCGAGCGCAACGGCGCGCATCTCCATCGGCTGCGACATCAACCAAACCGCCCCGAGGGCGACGATCAGCGACAATGCAGCCCAGACACTAAAGATTCGCATCGCGCGAACCTCTTCAGTCGCAGCGATGGCGTAACTTACCAACACGGAACCGAGTAATCCAAGTGCGATAAAGCCAAACTCGAATAGCCGGACGAGGTTCGGCGCGAGGCCGGGCACGCCCCAACGCGGCTCGCCCAGAATCGACCAACCGAGGTCCGCCACAGCAGACTGCGCAACGGGAATGAAAGTGTAAAGGCCCGTCAGAAAATGAAACGAAAAGTGGGCCAGCCAGATCCCGAATCCGAGTGGAACCAACACATACGCATAACGAGTAGCTATCCCGAGTAGTGGCTTCCTGTTTCCGCCCCACATGCGCGTCAGCCACGCGGCCACGCCCAGCAACAACAGTGGTTCGCCGATTAAAAATATTCCGAAAATAAACGCGAGGACGGGCGACTCGTAAGTGACGCCAAACGATTTTGCCAGCCATTGCTCGAGAGCATAAACAGGGCTAACCATTCCGAACGCGTTCAGCAAAGCGCCGAAGGTAAAGACGACTACCAAAGCAGCAATGTCCTTGCGCCTCGAAAAGTAACCAATCCCGGATCGCATCGGATCACTCGTCAATTCAGCGGCGGGAACACGACCGATTACGCCGACGTTGTCGTATGGACACGCCTGCACACAATCAAGACAGAAGGTGCAATCGAGATTGCCAACCTTGCGCGGTTGAAACAGCGCAAGCTCGCAACCTCGTTGAATGATGACCAAAGGCGCGGCAGCCTCGCGCACCCCACGTATGCAATCTTTTGTCGCACACCGAGTGCACACGTCGTGATCGCGAACGGTGACTTCGAGTGGCGAAGCAGTCGCGGCGACGAAGTTAAACTGGCCGATCGGGCAAACAAACTTGCAGAACGTTGCGTGTTTGAAAATGGAATCGATTACTAGCGCGCCGGCAAAGTAAATAATGATTAGCCACGCGGTCCACCACGGCGACGCCCAGAGATCGAGCCACTCGTAAACAAAGAGCATTGAGACAAACAGCCCGATTGAGACCCACTTGTTGCGGAGACGGCGCGGCCAGTTTCGTACCGGATGGACGAACTTGCGCGCGAAGTTGCGTACGAGCATGAACGGGCAGGCGAGACAGAAAAAGTTTCCGGCGAAAAGGAGTACGAAGACTAACGCGCCGCGAAAGTGTACCCACGTGAGGGTCGTGGCGAGGTTCTTCGGCGCAAGCTGCGGACCAAATAACCCGTGCAGAATCATTGCCGCGCTAATAATGAATACCGGGATCTGAATCAGCGTGCGCGCATGGCGCTGCTTGAGCAAGCCGCCGATCACCGGAACGCGCAACAGGTCGAATGAA
>DAIOGT010000183.1:0-2800 GCA_036745095.1 Pyrinomonadaceae bacterium | reverse complement strand
GCTAAATTCATATGAACGAGCACGACCCAATCTCCGGCCATCGAGAGTTCCATGTTTGCGCGGTAACGACCGGGTTCGACTTCTGCTGCATCTGCGAACACCGGAACCATTCCCGCGTGTGACATGTTTCCCTCCAGCCTGATGCGCGCGCCTGTGACCGGCTTTCCGGATGAATCCGTCACGCGCAGCGCGATGGTCGCCTCGCCCACACGCGGCGGTTGGGGCGTGACTTCAGACTCGATTGTGACAACGACTTGCGAAGAGCCGCGGCAGCCGGCTACGAAAACGCACAAGAGGCACAAACTGATGATTCCGTTTGTGCCTCTTGCGCTTTTTTGTGGCATCAACGCATCACGCCGCCGCTGCCGTCAGCGGTTCGCGACGAAGCGAGCAGCTACACGCCGCAACCTTTTCTCCCTTGGGCGGAAACATGTGGTAGTACATTGCTATCACCATCGGAATGAACACCACGGCGTTGTAGAAGAGATGAATCTCAACTCGAGACTTCGGAAATACCATTTGTAAGAAACTGACGGGTACGGGCGAGCCGAGCCAGTGGTCCTGGGTCACTGCCTGCCACTGTAAAACCGCGTGCTCGATGTGATGCCAGAACTGAATTACGAGCGCCGCTGTCCACCACTTGCTCGAGGTTCCCGTGAAGCCCTTCTTCAGCATCCAAAGGCCAACGAGCATCACGATCGCGTAACCGTAGTGCATCACTTCGGAGCTAACGAGCCACGGGAAGAAGAGCCCGAGAAAGCCGCCGGCGGCCGGGCGTGCCCAGCCGAGCACGTAAACCTGATAAGCCTGCGCGAGGTGCTCAGCCCAGTGCGCCAGCACGATGAACGTAAAAACATTCAACGCGCGTTTGTGCCAAACGTTGTTCAGCTTGTCGTAGAAGCTAAAGTCGGCGGAGCCAATCCGCGTGGGGTTTGCGGCTGCTGACATCTCGACCTCCGTTTTTATCTAGTTCAAATCCGCGGCTAAATTGAGTCTGAGCCATCTTATGACGGGTAGTGCAATTAAGTAAACCCCTTTGGTGGGCGGACGCTATTGCGGGGTCGAGTCTTCGCCGAAGTGTTTGGCGAGCGACTTAAGATACGAATCGATCGTCGCTGTCTGCCCGAAGACGTAGCGGGACATGAAACGAAAGAACACGTTCGATACTTCACCGTCTTCTCGGATCGTCACGCGGGTGCCGGTGTTCTCTGGTGTGAAGGAATACGTCCACTGCCCTGAGAAACCGAGATCTGTGTCACGAATCCGCGTGACCATTCGCTGCCCGGGAACATCTTCGACGAGTTCGTAGTTGATGGTTCCGTTCTTCCCTTCTTCCCGAAAGTAAACTGGCCTGCCGGGCTGTACATCAATTTCAATTCGTTTCACGTCGGCTCGCCATTTCGGCGCGGAGTCAAAATCGCGCACGACGGCGTAGACGTCTTGCGGCGGCCGGCGCAACAGAATCGAGCGAGACGCGAGGTGACCTTTTGGTAGTCTCGAGCCGATCAGAGCGACGATTCCGGCGAGCACCAACAATCCCGCAACAATTCCTACAACAATTAAGATCAGCAGCTTCATGGGTCGTCCTTATCATTGAGCCGGCGTGCGGCACGCGCGAGTAGTGCCAGCCCGCGTAACGCGGCTTTCCTTTCCGCCGGCTTGAGTTTCTTGAGCACAGCTCGCACGCGATCCGCGTTCAAAACTGACGTGGATGCGATCGCTTCAGCTCCGCCAGCGGTCAGGCGCAACTCGCGCTTGCGCCGGTCAGCGCCGTTCGGTTCGTTTGTCAGGTACCCGAGTTCAGCAAGACGCGCGATTGCGGCCGAGAGTGTGGAAGGCGCGACGCCGAGGTGGTTTGCGAGAGCACGTGGACTTAATCCCGAATCGCGGTCGAGATGGACCAGGATGGACGCATCCTGCGACGAGATGCGCCACTTCGTAGACACCGCGCGCACGTGGTCCGTATGACAGGCGACGTAGATCTGCGGGTACAGTCGTTGTACTTCGAATACATCATCATCAATCATCGGCTCACGATTATAGGTAGGCAAAATAGTTCGTCAAATCGAATTATTTTAGGCAATCCGGTGTAAGCGACGTTAATCTGTGCCGCACATGAGGCCACAAAAAGGCACAAAAGTCACATAAACAGCGAACTCAGACCTGTTAATCGAGCATCCCTTATCAGATGTCGTTTTTGTGCCTTTCGTGGCTACGCTGTACGCCGACTCGGAGGTAGTGTTATGTGCATCGCAAAGAAACTCGCTACGGCGCTGCTCCTCACGACCGTTTTATCATTCTCGCCAACCAGCTCAGTTGCGAACACAAAAGTTAAAAAGAAAGAGACAGGTCCGCTCAAGCGTGTCGAGTTGAAGGAAGCAGAACGGCGCTTGTCGGACATGGGCTTCCGGACCGGACCAGTGGACGGCGTGATCGACAGTGCGACGCAACAGGCGTTGCTTACATTTCAAAAATGGGAAGGCCGCAGACTTACCGGACGCCTCACACGCGCAGAGTTGAAGGCGATCCGCACTGCGACTCCACCACGACCAAGAGATCCAGGCTACAAGCATGTAGAAGTTGATCTCGATCGGCAGGTGCTTTTATTGACGGATGACGAAGGTGCGGTTACGACGATTCTTCCAGTCTCGACGGGCAGTGGGAAGCGTTACAAAGAAAAACTCATGAGCGGTCTGGCTTACACGCCAAGGGGCCGCTTCCGAATCTATAACAAGATTGAAGGCTGGAGAAAGTCGCCGCTTGGATTGCTCTATTACCCGAATTACTTCAGTGATGGACT
>DAIOGT010000182.1:2287-9671 GCA_036745095.1 Pyrinomonadaceae bacterium | reverse complement strand
AGAACGTGCGCGACTGGATTTACGTCGAGGACCATTGCCGCGCGATTCTGGCGGCGATTGAAAACGGGCGTTCCGGCGCCGTTTACAACATCGGTGCACGTAACGAACGGCGTAATATCGATGTCGTCGAGTCAGTGCTCGATACGCTTGGTAAACCTCGGAGCCTGATCAAGTACGTCAAGGACCGGCCTGGTCACGATCGGCGCTACGCGATCGATCCCTCGCTGGTTGAATCGGAGCTTGGATGGCAGCCGCGCGAGACGTGGGCCAGCGGGCTGAGCAAGACGATTGAGTGGTATCGCGAGAATGGACAGTGGATCGAAAAGGTGCGCAGCCCAGCATACCGCGAGTATTACAAAGCACAGTACGGCACTACATGAGGGTATTGATTACTGGAGCAAAGGGTCTGGTCGGGCGGGCGCTGGTGAAACATTGCGCAGCCAGCGGTGACGAAGTTTTAAGTTATGACCACGATGCACTCGATATCGCGGACGCCCGCGCGGTTGAATCCGCGATCACTACGCAACGTCCTGATGCCGTGATTAATTGCGCGGCGTGGACCAATGTTGATGGTTGCGAAAGCGATCCCGAGAAAGCGGAGCAGGTAAATTCGCTCGGTCCGGAAAATCTCGCGCGCGCCTGTAGCAAGGTCGATGCGGTCTTCATCACGATCTCGACTGACTACGTTTTCGACGGTAAAAAAGAAGGTTTTTACACGCAGCGCGATCAGCCCCGCCCCATCAGCGTCTACGGCAGATACAAACTCGAAGGTGAGCGACGGTCGCAGGAAGCGCACGCGCGGACTATCATCGTCCGCACCGGATACATCTTCGGGCCCGGCGGGCGAAACTTTCTAAGCCAGGTCGTGGCGATTGCGCAGACCGGTAAAAAACTTAAAGCAATCCGCGATTACTGGGGAACACCGACTTACGGACGCGACCTTGCTGCGCGCCTGCGCGAGCTTGCAGTGCTGGATTTGCCGGGTATTTATCACGTTGTCAGCTCGGGCGAGGGCGCCAGTTTCGAAACATTCTCCGTCGAAGCCCTGAAACTGGCGGGGTTAAGCCCGGAAACACTTGAGATTATTGACGGCGATTCTCTCGGCCGGCCTGCGCCGCGTCCTCGCAATTCGAGAATGAAATGTTTACTGTCGGAAGCGGTAGGTTTGTCGCCTTTACCCCACTGGCGGGATGGTTTGGCTCATTTTATTAATCACAACGATTAGCATCTGTGGTTCATCCGTGGCTAATTCTTTGATATCATCCCAAACCTCTAGTTGTGTGCGTTAGTTAACCGTCTGTATCCACTGTCTGTATTTACGAAAGCCGAACATGATGTCGCAAGATAATCGTTTGATGCCGATGCCTGCGGTCGATCGTGGTCTCGACCGTCCTCTCAGTGATATTGCCCAGGTCAGGTCCTATGGTCCCGCTGCCACCGAGCCCAGTCAGCTTCGGGACTACTTGTTTGTAGTGCTGAAGCGGAAGTGGCTGATCATCAGCCTGTGCCTCGTGGTCACCTCGCTGGTCGCGGTCCAGATGTTTCGCCAGCCCTCGATTTACGAGGCGGAGGCGACGATTCGAATCGAGCAACGGACCCAGAACGTCCTCCAGACCAAGGATTTCGTGCTCAACGCGCAGCCAGACGCGAACTTCTGGGGCACGCAAATCAAGCTACTGCAGAGTCCGGCACTCGCGCGGCAGGTGGCGCTGAGTTTGGACCTGCAACACAATCCAAATTTCTTCGGCAGCCAGTCGCAGGGCGGCATCTTCACCGCGCTCAGACGAATGTTTACTGGTGAGAAAAAACCGACGTCCCTTCCGGCGGTTGCGCCGGGTGGTCTAAGCGTGATCGGTGAAGCACAACTCAAAAACGAGCCGCTCAGCCCTGAAGAGTTGTCGGCACTCGAACCTTATGAAGACGCGATCATCAACGCAGAAAAAGTCGAAGGCATCGTCGGAACGAATCTCTTTGTTATCAAGTACCGTCACACGGATCCGGAGATAGCGCAGAAAATTGCTAATGCACTCGCGGAAGTGTTTCGCGCCAACAACGTAGAGCGGGCCACGCAAAACTCAACCAAAGCCGAAGAGCTGCTGGTGCGAGAAATCGCTGCTTACCAGGAAAAGATCCGGCACGACACCGAGTCGCTCTTCAACTATGCGCGTGAAAAGGGATTGCCTCCCTCAACGAGCGGATTAAATGTTGAAGGGCAACGCCTCGCGGACATCAGTCGCCAGCTTCTCGAAGCGGAAAACGTCCGCAAGAATACGCAGGCGATTTATCTCAGTGCTCAGAATTCCACCGAGCCTTTTTCGATTCCCGAGATCCGAAAGTCGGAGCGAATCAGCAACATCCAGACTCGAATTTCCGAGCTGAGAGAGAAAAAAGCGGCTCTCGAGGTTACTTACACCAAGGAATGGCCGGAGGTTAAACGAGCCGAGGCCTCGATTAAACGTCTTGAGGACGAGCTGGCAAAAGAAGCTAAGGAATCGATCCTTATGCTGAAGGCCCAGTACGAAGCGGCCCTTGCTCATGAAAAGAGTGTTCGCGAGATGTACATGGAACAGCGCGGCACTACCGACCAGCAGACTCGCGACCAGATCGAGATGGCGGCTTATACCCAGCGCCTCGAAACCAACAAGCAATACTTGAACACCCTGCTTCAGAAGCAGCGCGAAGTTCAGATTGCACAGGGCGACAAGGGCAGTGAAGTAAGGATTGAAAACTACAGCCGCGTACCGCGAGCCCCGGTTGGTCCAGCCCGTCTGCGAAACGTGATGATTGCCCTCGTGTTGTCGCTGGTGGCTGGTATCGGTCTCGCGTTCCTGCTCGACTTCCTGGACGACACAGTGAAATCGCTCGACGACGTCGATCGCTATATTCACCTGCCTGCTCTGGCGATGATTCCAGCCAGCCGCGGCGGCGCAAGTTTGAAGGTGCTTCCGGGCGCGAGTCCCGGGCCTTCAGAAAGCACCGCGCTCGCGATGATCGACGACGTGCGTTCGCCGATCGCTGAGTCGTATCGTCACTTGAGAACGTCGCTGTTGTTGTCGTCAGCGGGACAACCGCCGAAGACGATTCTGGTGACGTCGAGCCAGCCTTCGGAAGGAAAAACTACAACTGCCATCAATACTGCGTTCATGCTCGCACAGACCGGCGTTGAAGTTTTGATCATCGATTGCGACTTGCGAAGGCCACGCCTGCATACGCAGTTTGAAGTTACGAATTCCAAGGGTTTAACAACGTGGCTTTCGGGCGAAAAAAATCTCGATAACATTCTTCAGACGTACGCGAAAACGCCGAACTTGAAGATCCTGACGTCTGGTCCAGTTCCGCCGAATCCAGCGGAGCTTCTCGGTTCGGAAGAGATGCGCCGGCTGTTAAGTATTTTGAGTGAGCGCTTCTCGCATATCGTCATCGATTCGCCACCGGCGATTTCGTTCACGGACGCTTCGATACTTTCGACGATGGTCGACGGAGTCATGCTGGTGGTCCATGGCGGCAGAAGCTCGCGCGCAGTCGTACGCAGAGCCAAACAGCAGTTGCTTGACGTCGGCGCACACATCTTTGGTGTGGTGCTGAATAACGTGAAGTCTGAAACGCAAGACTACTATTATTCCGGCTACTACTCGAACTATTACTCGACCGAAACCGATAGCGGCCAGGGCGCTTCGGCGGGTGAGACCGCGTAATACAAGGCTCTCAATTTTTCCTTGTCTATGAACGTCCCCTTGTTGGATCTACAGGCGCAGTATGTCTCGCTACGACATAACTTGCAGCAGGCAGTTGAACGTGTAATGAGCTCGCAGCGCTTCGTTCTCGGCGACGAAGTGCGCGCGCTTGAAAGCTCGATCGCAGAGTATTGCCAAACCAAACACGCGATCGGCTGCGCTTCCGGCTCCGACGCTCTGCTGCTCGCTTTGATGGCGCTCGACGTCAAAGCGGGCGACGAAGTGATCACCACGCCGTTTTCATTCTTCGCGACCGGCGCATCCATCGCGCGACTTGGCGCGCGTCCTGTTTTCGTCGATATCGATCCTCGTACCTACAACATCGATCCACCGCGTGTCGCCGACGCGATCACGCCGCGAACGAAAGTCATACTGCCGGTCCATCTTTACGGCCAGTGCGCGGCGATGGATCCTCTTCTCGATCTCGGCCGTCGTCATGGAATACCCGTGGTCGAAGATGCCGCACAAGCTATTGGCGCAACAGATAACGGACGGCGTGCAGGCTCGATGGGCGTGATCGGATGTTTCAGTTTTTATCCGACTAAAAACCTCGGCGGCGCGGGCGACGGGGGAATTCTTACGACCAGCGACGACGAAATCGCAGCACGTTTGCGACGGCTGCGCACCCACGGCGGCTCGAACGAGTACGAGCACGAGGAGATCGGAATCAACAGTCGCCTCGATGAGCTGCAAGCCGCTGTGTTGAATGTGAAATTGCCGAGTCTTGATCGATGGTCCGATGAGCGCGCGCGAAAAGCTGAAGTCTATACAAAACTTCTAAACGATGCTGATTTGCGCTTTCCGCTCAGTACGCCGCATTTGAGGGCGGATGGCCGTCACATCTTTCACCAGTACGTGATTCGTGTTCCCGGAAATCGCGACGCGCTCATGGAACACCTAAAGCTGCACGGCATCGGGAGCAAGGTGTATTACCCGATCCCGCTGCATCTGCAACAGTGTTTCGGCTATCTCGGTTACAAGCAGGGTGATTTTCCTGAATCAGAAGCCGCGGCAAATGAAACTTTCGCTCTTCCCGCTTATCCCGAGCTGACTGAACAGCAGCAGGTTTACGTCGTCGAAACGATCAAGAGTTTCCAGCCCCGACACTGAAGACTCAATGCCACTGAAACTGAGCATCATCACCCCTTCGTTCAATCAGGGCCGTTTTCTGGACGAGACGATCCTGTCTGTACTGAATCAGGGTTATGAGCCGCTCGAGTACATCGTCATCGATGGCGGCAGCACCGATGAGAGCGTTTCAATCATCCGCCGCTATGAAGACAAACTCGCGTACTGGGTGAGTGAAAAAGATCGCGGCCAGGTGCACGCGATCAACAAGGGCCTCGAAAAAGCGACCGGCGATATCGTCGCCTTTATCAACAGCGACGACGTTTACCTGCCCGGTGCTTTTCACGCCATCATGAGCTACTTCGCGGAGAACTCCGCAAGCAAGTGGATTTGCGGCGACACGATCATGTTTGGCGAGGGCCATGAGACAAAGTTGATTCGAGCCGTCGTGCCGCGCTCTGCGGCGCACTGTTTGTCGTGGGCGTATCGCGCGCCGCAACCGGGCCACTTCTGGCGGACCGAGCTTGTGCGCGCTGGATTTGAGGAACGTTGGAATTACGATTTTGATCACGACATGTACGTGCGTCTGCTGTTGGCGGGTCACAAGTGTGAATACATTCCCTTGCCGATGGCCGCGTACCGCCTCCACGAAGTGAGCAAGACGATTGCCGAAGGCCATCGCCAGCTCGAGGAGTTTGATCGGATCGCGGAGTTTTATGAGCCGCAATTGCAGGGTGTTGATCAGCGCTGGTGCAAGGCCACGAGGTTTTTGCGACTCTCGTACGCAGCCAGTGAAGCGGGACGTAAAAGCGAGGCGGCGAGTTGGCTCATGCGCGCCTTTGCCACGCATCCGGAAAGCCTGCTGAACCGGCCGTTCTGGGGCTGCCTGCGTCGTCTCGCGTTGAGTAGCAATGGTTTACAGGATTAACGAAGCTGTCGTATCTTTCCCGACTTTGGAGAACACTGATTAATGTCACAACAGACAAAAGTACTGGTAACGGGCGCGGGCGGTTTTATCGGTCATCATCTGACGAAGTATCTGGTTAATCGCGGCTACTTTGTGCGCGGCGTGGACATCAAGGAACCGGAATACGAGTCCAGCGCCGCGAATGAGTTTCTGCTGCTCGACCTTTCTAAACCCGACAATTGCTTGCAGGCCACCGCAGGTATGGACCAGGTTTATGGCCTCGCCGCGAATATGGGCGGCATCGGTTTTATCGAGAACAACAAGGCCGTCATCGTTCGCGACAACACGCTTATCAATCTGAACTCGATCGAGGCCGCGCGTATCAATGGCGTCAAACGTTATCTCTACACCTCGAGCGCGTGTATCTATCCCGGTTACAAACAGAAGGAAACGGACGTCACGCCCTTGCGAGAGGAAGATGCGTACCCTGCCGATGCGGAAGACGGTTACGGCTGGGAGAAGCTCTACATGGAAAGAGTTTGCCGTCACTACACGGAAGACTTTGGAGTCGACACACGCGTCGTCAGGTTTCACAACATCTTTGGTCCACTAGGGACATACGACGGCGGACGCGAGAAATCGCCCGCTGCGATCTGCCGCAAGATCGCCCTCGCGGAAGATGGTGACGACATCGAAGTGTGGGGCGATGGCGAACAGACACGTTCGTACTGCTACATCGACGATTGTGTCGAGGGTATTTATCGCTTGATGGAAAGCGATCATCGTGAGCCAATCAACCTCGGCCAGGATCGCATGATCTCGGTCAACGAATTGGTTGACATCGTTGCGAACATCGCGGGCAAGCGGATCGGCAAGCGTTACGATCTGACGAAGCCGCAGGGCGTCAGGGGTCGCAACAGCGACAACACTCGATTGCGCGAAGTGTTGCAGTGGGAGCCGTCGATCTCCCTCGAAGACGGATTGAAGATCACTTACAACTGGATTGCCGGCGAGCTCGAAAAACAGAAAGCTCCCGAGAAAGCGCTCGTCACCAGTTAATGTCACCTGCCTTCCGAGCCGAGCGGGAGTTTGGGGTAATTGTGGGCGGCGTGCTGCTCGCTCTGCGTTTGTGGTGGTTCTATCGTGGGAAGTTTGAGACCGCCGGGTTTGTCCTCACGATAATTGGCTCAACGCTCATTCTGTTAGGCGCCTTTGCTCCGCGTCTTCTTGTAATTCCACGAAAGCTTTGGATGAAGCTTGCGGAGGGAATGGCGTACGTTTCCAGCCGCGTGATTCTGGCGATCATTTTTTACCTCGTGCTGACGCCGATCGGGTTGGTGAAACGCGCGATGGGTTGGGATCCGCTGCAGCGTCGTTCCGCATCCCGCGACTCTTTTTGGCAGAGGTATCCCGAGCGTCAGAAAGATCCGCGGCATTACGAGAAAATGTTTTAGCCACAAAAGGCACAAAAACACAAAATTGAGTTCAGAGTTCAAGCTTTCGCTCTGCACGAGCAGCAGCCTAACGGCGAAACTCTAAACATTAAGTCGAGTTCAGAGTTCAAGCTTTTAGCTTGGTCTGCACCAGCAGCACCCTAAAGGCTGAACTCTAAACATTTTCTTTTGTGCATTTTGTGCCTTTTGTGGCTAACATTGCTTTATGTCGAAGGCACGAG
>DAIOGT010000182.1:0-2187 GCA_036745095.1 Pyrinomonadaceae bacterium | reverse complement strand
TTTTGTGCATTTTGTGCCTTTTGTGGCTAACATTGCTTTATGTCGAAGGCACGAGTCATCAGCGAGCTGTGGCAGTTCATGAGGGAGAACAAGAAGCTCTGGCTTGCTCCGATCGTCGTCACGCTGGTCGCCGTCGGCGTCCTGCTCGTGCTCGCGAAGGGTTCGGCGATCGCACCTTTTATCTACACGCTCTTCTGATCTCCTGTGGTAAGCATTCTCGGAATCTCCGCGTTCTATCACGACTCCGCGGCCTGCCTCGTCATCGACGGCGAGATCGTCGCCGCCGCGCAGGAAGAACGCTTCACACGCATCAAGCACGATCATCGTTTCCCGTTGCACGCCGCACGATATTGCCTCTCTGAAGCGAACCTCACTGCCGCTCAGCTCGACTACGTCGGCTTCTACGACAAGCCCCTGCTGAAATTCGATCGTCTCCTCGAAACGTATCTCGACTACTCGCCTTCCGGCTTCAGCTCTTTTCTCAAATCGATGCCACTCTGGATGAGCGAGAAACTCTGGATGCCGGATCTGATTCGCACCGAGCTTGCCAAAGCAGGTGGCGAGGACGACGAACGACAAGCGAAGAAGATCGGCAAGAAGTTTGAGTGGAAACTTCTCTTCGGCGACCACCACGAGAGTCATGCTGCGAGCGCGTTTTATCCCTCGCCATTTGCGGACGCGGCGATACTCACGATCGACGGCGTCGGCGAATGGGCCACGAGCTCGATCGGCATCGGCAAAGGAAACGAGCTAACACTGCTCCAGGAGCTGCGCTATCCAAACAGTGTCGGACTGCTCTACAGCGCGTTCACTTACTACACCGGTTTCAAAGTTAACAGCGGCGAGTACAAGGTGATGGGCCTTGCGCCGTATGGCGAACCAAAATTCGTCAACGCCATCAAGGACAACCTCCTCGAAGTCCGTGACGACGGCAGTATCAAGCTCAACCAGGATTACTTTAGCTACTCACAGGGACTACGGATGACGAACGGCGCGTTCGATAAACTCTTCGGTGGTCCACCGCGTAAGCCTGAGTCGCAGATTACGCAACGCGAGATGGACCTCGCGCGCAGTGTCCAGGTGATCACTGAAGAAGTGATGCTGCAGATGGCGCGTTACGTTCATCGTGAGACCGGGATGAAGCACCTGTGTCTCGCCGGTGGGGTTGCGTTGAACTGTGTTGCGAATGGAAGAGTGTTGAAGGAGGCGCCGTTTGAAGAGATCTGGATACAGCCGGCGGCCGGCGATGCGGGTGGCTCGCTTGGCGTGGCGCTCGCGATCTGGCACCGCTATCTCGCGAAGCCGCGAGCAGTGAACGGCTGCGATGCGATGAAAGGCTCGTATCTTGGTCCACGTGACAGTGAGGCAGAGATCGAGCGTTACCTCAGTGAGAATCATCTGCCTTACACGAAGCATTCGCGCGAGCAATTGCCGGAAGTCGTCGCTGAATTACTGGCCGCCGGCAAGGTCGTCGGCTTGCATCAGGGGCGGATGGAATTTGGACCACGCGCACTCGGCTGTCGCAGTATCATCGGCGACGCTCGCTCGCCGCAGATGCAGTCGGTAATGAACCTCAAGATCAAACATCGTGAAAGCTTTCGTCCGTTTGCCCCCAGTGTTTTGCGTGAGCATGTGTCTGAGTGGTTCGCGTTGGACGCAGAGAGTCCTTACATGCTGCTCGTTGCTGAGGTGGCGCCGGATAAAAGAGTTGAGCTGAGTGAAGTAGAAGCACAACTCGGAGGACTCGAAAAGCTGAAGGTCAGGCGCTCAGAGATACCGGCGGTCACGCACGTCGATTACTCGGCGCGTATTCAAACCGTTTCGCGCGAGACGAATCCGCTTTACTGGGACATCATCGAGGCTTTTCGAAAGCGCACCGGCTGCCCTGTGGTCGTGAACACGAGCTTCAACGTGCGCGGTGAGCCCATCGTCTGCACACCCGCCGACAGCTACCGTTGCTTCATGCGCACAGAAATGGACTATCTGGTTTTAGAAAACCTCGTGTTGAGTAAGAATAGCCACAAAAAAGCACAAGAGACACAAAATGATTCATGAGCCTTTCATTTGTGCTTTTTGTGCCTTTTTGTGGCTTAATCTCGTCTGATTTGTGGCTATGAAAGTCAGCATCGTCGTACCCGTCCGGAATGAGGAAGCTTCCATCCGCGAGCTACTCGACAGCTTGCTCGC
>DAIOGT010000181.1:6492-9762 GCA_036745095.1 Pyrinomonadaceae bacterium | reverse complement strand
TAGTTGCTGGTTAGTGCCCGCTTCAATCCGCATTGAAGTAAGGTTTCCAAAGCGCGTCTGCCATAACTGTTGTGCTATCGGCAGCGGAATGAATGCCTTCGGTGTTGTTCGATACTGGTGCCAGTAATCTTCGTCCTCTTTGCGGACTCTTCCCAGATCGATTGGAAACGGCGGGTCCCACGCGGACATGTCTTCCGACTCAGTGATGCCGGGATACTCGGGCACGAGATCGCGATCCGCGGCAAAGCCCACGATCGGTACCACTGCCGCTAACTGAAAATCAGCTTTCTTTGTTTCGAGCCGGCCGTTATCAAGCCAAACGTAATACTCGAGTGAAATTATGTCTTTAATTTGGGCATTGAGATCTTTCGCAGCCCACTCGTTGAGAAAAATCGGCGGGTGTTTCAACGATGTGAGGGGCACGGCCGCTTCGATCGTCATCCGTTCGCCGAATAATCCTGTTACAAGCGAATATGGAATCGAGCGTTCGCCGGAGTTGATGCTATTGGCGAGATATGAGCTTATGGGCGACGAACTGAGCGACTGCATTTTGGCAGCCTCTGCAGCCGCATCTGCGACGTAGTCATTGATGAGCTTGCTGTTGCTCTCGAGCGAGATGCTTTGCCCGTTGTTTACGAGTCGCAGCTTAAGACCGAGGTCCGCGAGTGTCGCCTTTTCTTTGAGGAGCGCGGTAATCCTCTGATTCTGCTCGGCGGCTTGAACGCCCGGTTGGCGCGACACGAGGATCGTGTTAATCCCTCCAACCCCGACTTCTGCTTCCATCTCGCGTTGTAAAAACGCGAGCGATACAAACACCGTACGCACCGCGCCATGCTGTGGCTGGAGCGAAAACTCTCCGATCGACTCGCCACCAAGCACACTCGTTACATTCAGCCTGATCGTCTTACCGGGATCTTCCTTGCGCCCGTGCAGCGATTCCACCGGAATATCCGAAGGCTTCTCAATCCGCAACAGGATCGTCTCACCCTGATTACTACCTAACTCAGTGGCAAGACTCTGACTGACGAGTACGTTTCGATTCTCGGGCGGCGTAACACCGGTCACTCCGTGGAACTTCCAGAAGCGTTCATCAACACCATAAACTTTTACACCTCCGGCGCGGCGCTTACTCGGCTCATGGACCACAACACCTTCGAGCGCGATCAGCGGGCACGTCGATCCAATGTCGGCGGCGAGTTGTTCGCGGAAGAAGTTTGGTGCGGAAATCAGATCGTCAGTCTTGCCGAGACGGCGTGCAGAAAGATCTCGCAGGCTGCCACGCACGGACTCGCCAATCAGCAGCGCTCCCGCGAGGACGGACACAGCGATCGCCACACCGAGCACGACTACGAGATTCGTTTGCCAGTAGTAAGCGAAGCTGCGTTTTATAAGTTGAGTGGTTTGCATTAACGCGGTTCGAGATGCTGGTTTCTCAATTCGAAGCGCTGGGGGAAACGAGCAGCGAGTTCTTTGCTATGCGTCACGACGATAAGAATTGCCTCCGCGCTCTGATGAGTTTCGAGAAGTAAGTCGGCGACTACTTCAGCAGATTTTTGATCGAGGTTTCCAGTCGGCTCGTCGCATAACAATAGTTGCGGCTTCATGATTAGCGCGCGCGCGAGTGCGACACGTTGTTTCTCGCCGCCCGAGAGCTGCGCCGGCCGATGGTCCAAACGCTCGGCAAGTCCGACTTGTTTGAGTAATGCAGTGGCTCGACTCGTGGGTTCGCCATTCGAAGACGCGGCAACCATCGTCGGAGTCAGCACATTTTCGATCACCGAACACTGGGGCAACAGGCAATGATCCTGAAACACAAAACCGATCTGTTGGTTACGAAACGCGGCGAGATCCTTTGCGTTCAGCAGGAATGGATTTTGTCCTTTTAAAGTGACGGTGCCGCTCGACGGCGGCTCGAGGGCGCCGATCATGTAAAGCAGCGTGCTCTTGCCGCTGCCCGATGGTCCCATGATCGATACTGCAGAGCCCGGCGGCAGTGTCAAAGACACGTCCGAGACGATGCGGAGTGGCCCCGCGGGAGTCTGATACTCCTTCGAAAGATTCTCAACCTTTAACATATCCGCTTAGTCCGCGTTCATCTGCGGCTTAGATTGCCAAACGTATATCACCCTTCTAGAATCAGGCAATTCGCGATGAGCCAGTTCGATTCAAACAAAGACTACTACGGTGTTTTAGGCGTCGACAAGGATGCCTCTCAGTTAGACATCGAACGGAAGTACAAACGCGAAGCGTCAAAGCATCACCCGGATCGCGGCGGCAGCGAAGAGCAAATGAAGTCGTTGAACGAGGCTTACGGCGTTCTCAAAGACAGGACGCTGCGTAACTCGTACGATGCCACGCGCCCGAGACCTCGTGCTCCGCAGGGTTTTACTCCAGTTTCGACTCCGACCGCGCGAGACGTCGGAGTTCTAGGACACTGCCTGAGCGCTCTGCTTTGTCTGATCGCGGGTGTGTTCCTATTGTTGCTGGTGCGTTTTCAGTGGATCTTTTTTCTGTGGCCGCTCGGTCTTCTGGCCTTGTTGGTGCTCGGCTTCGGAGTCCTGCTGGCGCGCAGCGCGATGGTCGCCGTAAACGATTCGCTTCCGGTGACGAATCCCTTTAAGCGTCACACAAGGATTCAGGAGGTTGCTTTTTGGATGGTAATTGTCAGTGGTGGTTACGGGTTGTATGTTTTGATGACTCTATGAGGTCGAGATGATCAGCGGTCTGGATCTACTCTTTCTCGAGGTCAACAGTCTGGAAGAGTCGCTGGCGTTTTACGAGCGCGTGCTGGGGATGGAGGTCGAGTCGGTCAACAACGATTCGGAGCCTCCGATGGCAAAGCTTCGTGGCGGTACTTTGAGAATCACGCTCGCGCAGCATCTCGAAACGATGTTACGACGCGGGCGCGGAGTGCACTTCTTCGTCGGCGTTGAAGACGTCGATCGGTTTTACGACGATCTGATCGCGCGTGGAGCGGATGTTCTGCCGCCGGTTGACGAAGGTTGGGGCGGCCGCTTTGTGACGCTCGAGGATCCTGATAAGTATCGCTACTTCTTTGTGACATGGACGAACGAAATGGGGTGACAAAATGGCGGGTCAACATGTTGAGAATCTTTTTCGCCGTTTCAAGGGAGAGATAGTCGATGTGAAGACTCTCTCGGGCGGGATTTATTCCGGTCGCATTATTGAGATCACAAACGATTATGTTTGTTTGACTGAAACTTCCGGCGCGCCTGGCCAGCAGGTGTTCATTACTTTCAACGCGATCGA
>DAIOGT010000181.1:0-6392 GCA_036745095.1 Pyrinomonadaceae bacterium | reverse complement strand
TGCACATACTGCTTCAGCCGGCCGACGCACGAGTATCTCGGCTACGGCGCCGGAACTGATTTTGATCGCAAGATCGTCGCGAAAGTGAACGCGCCTGAGCTGCTTCGCAAAGACCTGATGCGGCCGTCGTGGACAGGCGCCGAGATCGTTTTTTCATTCACTTCCGATCCGTATATTCCGCTCGAAGCGAACTACAAACTCACGCGCCGCTGTCTGGAAGTTTGTGCTGAGTTTCGTAATCCGGTGGGTGTGATCACGAAGTCGGCATTGATTCGCAGAGACATCGACGTGCTTCAGGACCTCGCAAGTAATGCGAAGCTTCATGTGTTCTTTACGATCCCGTTCACGGATGTTGACGCAGCTCGCGCAGTCGAGCCATACGCGCCACTGCCGGAAGCGAGATTTCACGCAATGGAAGCACTCGCCGCGGCGGGAATCAAAGTCGGTATCGGCATTGCTCCGGTTATTCCGGGTCTATCGTCTGACATTCCCGTTTTGTTGAAGCGCGCGAAAGAAGCGGGCGCGGAGTACGCCTTTATCAACATGCTGCGCCTGCCCGGCAACGTTGCACCGTATTTTGAAGAGCGTTTGCGTGAGAAGATGCCGACGAAGGCGGATCGTGTGTTGAATCGTATTCGCGAAGCACGCGACGGCAAACTCAATTCCAGCGTCTTCGGCGAACGGATGCGCGGCAAAGGTCAATATTGGGAAGCAACTGAACGTCTTTTCAAAATCCACAGCGAGCGCCTCGGTTTCAACAAAAAGCGCACGCATCAAAAGCCCGCGGGCACGACCTTTCGACGGCCCACCGCCCAGGCTTCTTTGTTTTGATATAAATAGAGACAGTTGCGGCAGCATTCTCTATAATACGTACACCCCACGAGAGATTAGGAGGCGAAAGCGATGCTTATCCGGGACGTGATCCGGAACCGTGAGCCTTACTCTACCAGGGCTTCGGCTACCGTGCAGGAAGCGGCGGAGTTCATGGCGGCCAGAAATATCGGCGCCGTCTGCGTAGTCGATGATGGCGGCAAGTTGCTGGGCGTATTTTCCGAGCGCGACGTGCTGAATCGCATCATCGTCGCGAAGCGCGATCCCAACTCGGTAAAAGTTGGCGATGTCACCAGCGAATTGCGAGCTGTGATCCAGTGTGACGAGACGCCGCACCAGGCGCTTGAACGCATGGAGTTGATTGGCAGTCGCCATCTTCCCGTGGTCGATGGTGAGCGTTGGGTAGGCATGCTCTCGATGCGCGATCTGCTGCGTGTGGAAGTCGGCGAACAGGGCGACGAGCTCAAACTCCTTCACGAATACATTCAACACTGATCAGCCGGATGAAAATTTACTTGATAATCGGGCTCGTGATAGCGCTGGGTGTTGCTTGCGATCAACCTCCAGCCGGACCTGGCGCAGGGGAAGTCGCGACTTCCACACAGTCTAACGTGCGCTTCAAAATCGAAAAGGTGGTTGGTGGCCTCGAAGTGCCGTGGTCCATCGTCTGGGCGCCAGACGGCCGCATGATCTTTACTGAGCGTCCCGGGCGTGTGCGCGTTTTTGAAAAGGGCGCGTTAAATCCGAAGCCACTGCTCGTCGTGCCGGATGTTGAGAAGGCGGGCGAGGACGGCTTGATGAGTGTCGCACTCCATCCGCAGTTCAACAGTAATCATTTTCTTTACCTGTCATATACCTACTCGGGGAGTGGGGGCGTGCGTGTGCGTGTGGTGCGTTATCGCGAAGCGCCGGAAGGGCTCGTCGATCGCACCGTCATAATCGAAGATCTTCCGGCGGCGCGATTTCACGCGGGCTGCCGCGTTCGTTTTGGGCCGGATGGAAAGCTTTACATCACGACTGGCGACGCGACGCGTCGTGACCTTGCCCAGCAACTCGATACTCTCGCCGGCAAGACATTGCGCTTGAACGACGACGGCACTGTTCCGCAAGACAATCCGTTCGTGGGCCAGGCGAACGCGAAACCCGAGATCTGGTCCATTGGTCATCGGAACGCGCAGGGAATGGACTGGCAGCCGGGGTCGAATCTGATGTTTCAGACTGAACATGGACCAAGCGGATTCGATGGGCCGGGTGGTGGCGACGAAGTCAATATCGTCGAAAAGGGAAAGAACTACGGTTGGCCAACCATTCATCACACGCAGACACGCGCCGGGATGGAGTCTCCGCTGCTCGAATACACGCCTGCGTGCGCCCCTGCCAGTGGAGCGTTTTATCGCGGATCGCCGTTTCCGAAGTTTAAGGGAAACTTTTTCTTTGGCTGTTTGCGTGGCGAGAAGTTGATTCGTGTAGCGCTTGATGGACGAAAGGTCGTGGAACAGGAAGATGTGGTGAAGGAGTTCGGCCGCATTCGTGAAGTGGCTGAAGGGCCGGACGGGTTTCTTTATTTTTCGACTTCGAATCGCGATGGTCGCGGCAAGCCCACGGAAGACGACGACCGGATCATGCGTCTCGTGCCTCAGTAATTGATTAGCCACAAAAAGGCACAACAGCACAAAATTAAAATCCGAGCTTAGGGTTCAGAGTTCAAGCTTCAGCTTGCGCTTCAAAACCGCAGCCTAAAGGCTGAACTCTAAACTCGGACTGAAATTTTTTGTTAGCTTTGTGGTTTTTTGTGGCTAAACCTTCTGAGCGAGAATCGCCGTCTTGCTCCAGCCGATAGCCTCACGACGCCGAAACCGGTACTGGTGAACGATCCGGAAGTGTCGTTCCGTTTGATCCATCACCTCACGCGGTGGATGGCTCTTGAACCGAAACAGTATCTCGAGGAAGACTCCAATCAAGCTGGGATGTACCGGCAAGTGCAGCAAATGTCCGCCCGGAACAATCACGCGCGCGAGCTCAGTCAAACCCTCAGCGAGGGGAACATACTCCAGCGCTCCTGCCGTCACCACCATGTCGAGCGACTCGTCTGCAAACGGCAAACACAGCAGATTGCCCTGCGTGAACGTAACGTCGCGTTTGCGTCCAGAACTGTAGTAGAGCGACTTGCGCGCGGCGGCAACAGAGGTCGCCGACAAATCCAGCGACGTTATCGACACGGGAAAACGTATCGAACGCAGCACCGCAAGGGTGAGCAGCCCGGTCCCGCAACCAGCGTCGAGAATCTTTGCCCCTCGCGACACCGGCAGCGGATGAGTGGCAAAATATTGATCCAAAGAACGACCATAACCATTGACCTTAAAGGTCAAGTCATAAAGACGCGCGATGCGGTCGTAGTAAGACCCGGCTGGCGCCTCGGTTTTGGTTGCAGTTAGGGCATACTCCATGCTTCTCTCAAGCCTCACTTGATAATCGGACGACAGTTGTCTTTATTTCATCCCTGGAGTGGTGCGCAATTGTAGCGTCCTCGGCGCTTTTACTCAAATAAAAAACCCTCCTGACCACTTTCAACCAGCAAGATGCGGGCCATATTCCCGGGCGCAAGAACCGCGGTTTCCGGCGTTCTTGGGTTAAGAGAGTCACCGCACACAGGAGGTGCATTGATGAAGCGAATCAGGTTGATACTGGGCGTGACCGCATTTTTGCTGGCTCTTGCGCTGGGTACCGCAACCGCCATCGTCCAAAACCGGCCGGCAGACCGAATAACAAAGAGTTACCCAAATTTTGAGCTCGACGTGCTCGTCAATGGACGGCCGTTACCCGAGTTTTACTCGCGTGGCAGGACCTACATCGAGGCCCTGCACGGCGCCGAATATGAGCTGCGCGTGAGAAACAACTCAGCAGATCGCGTCGCTGTAGCACTTTCGGTCGATGGGCTCAACACAATCGACGCACGCCAGACGTCCGCATGGAATGCGAGCAAATGGGTAGTCGAGCCGTATCAGACGATAACGATCAGTGGTTGGCAAATGAGCTCCGAGCGAGCGCGTCGTTTTTATTTCACGAACGAACGAGATTCGTACGGAGCAAAGCTCGGGCAGACTGCGAACCTCGGAGTGATCTCAGCGGTGTTCTTCAGGGAACGACGGCCCGTGCCGATCATCCGGCCACCGCATCCGATCACGCGTGAGAAAAGCGAGACCATGAGCTCGGCTGAGTCATCAGCACGTGCACAGACATCGTCGCGTCCGGCGCGCGATAATGCGGCCACGGGGATCGGAAGAAACGTGCGCAATGATGTTCGTTGGGTGGATATGGAGCTGGATTCGCGCGCGGCAGGTGAGGTGACGATTAGATACGAATACGGGCGTCGCAAAATTTCCAGAGAGTTCTGTCCGGAGCCCTAACTGAGCCGCGGATCAGCCACATTACTTCTTGATCAGGTCCGGGGTGTAGAGGCGCCTATAGACTCGATAGTTTGACATCACCTTCTGTACGTAACCCTTCGTCTCCTCGAATCCGACCTCGGCCGTAAAAACTCCGGGGTCGTTTCGCTTCGAGCGTTGCAACCAGCGTGCGACGTTGTCTTCACCCCCGTTGTACGAAGCCGCCACGGGCTCGAGCATCTGCGGAAACATCTTCGTCAGCTGCTCGAGATACTCTGCGCCGACCATGATCGAAGTCTCAGGCTGGTAAAGCTGATTCTCGCGCAACGCATTCAGCCCGGCGCCAGGGCCATACTTCTGCGCCGCATCCATGGTCAACTGCAACAATCCGCGCGCGCCTGCCGGGGATTTTGCGAGGGGCTTGAACACACTCTCCTGCCGAATCAGCGCGAGTATAAAACGTGGATCGAGTTTGCGGGTTTTTGACGCGCTCAGTATCGCCTGTCGATACGGCGCGGGATAAGTTCCCGCCACTGAATCGATCGCACTGTTCACTCGCTCCTCTCGTTTAGCAACGACTTCGGCGCGCGATGGACCAGCCAGCGCTGTTAAACGCTGCGTCGCCAGCCAGCCGTAATACGACTCGACGCCGTCCGGCACCATCAGGTAAGCCGTGAATGCTTCCTGTTTTCGTCCCGCCTGTTCGAGACTGAACGCCTTGAGATAAGCGACTTCGGATGCCGATGTCAGCACCGCTTTCGGAAACGAGCGCTTCAACAACTGGTCGGCGATGTTCACCGCTTCCGCCCATTCGTCTTCCGCAATATGGAGACGCAGCGCCGCAAACATCGCATTTGTCTCGACTGCTGTACCTGCAAAACGTTGCCGCGTCTTCGTGACCCACTGAAGTGCTTCGGCAGGCCTGTTTGCTTCTCGAAGAGTGTCGATGACGTTCAGGTGCGCGGTGTCGATGCGCTCGCCATTAGGAAAACGATTCACGTATTCAGCGTAGCGCGCCGCTGCTTCGGAAAACTTCCCCATTCGCAAGAGGGAAGCGGCACTGTAGTTAAAAGCGTCGCGACCTTCCTTCGTACCCTCATACTCCTGGGCCAATCGATTGAAGACGACATAACCATCCTGGTAAATCTTGCCGAGAAAATACGAACGCCCAATCCCCAGCAGCGCTTCGGGTACGCGCGCATCCTCCGGGTAGTTTTCGATTAACGATTGCCAGTGAGCGCGTGCTTCCGCAAAAGCGCGAACGCTCAAGTAGACGGCGGCGCGACGCATGTGTTCGGTAGGTGCGAGTTTCCTGAGCTTTCCCTGCGCATCGCGATCCGCAGCATCACTGCGACGCACGGCAGCAAGAGAGGTCTCGCTGGCGGCCTGCCTGGCACTCGGAGATGACGTTTGATGCCCCGCGTAAGCTGGAAAAGCGACCAGCAAACAAACAAGCAAACTCAACTTTGCGGTTTTCTTTGCGCGTTTGCGCCTGTGCGTAAAACTTCCTGTCACCCTTCAATCACTCCCGGGTCTTCGATGATCTCGAAGGTCGTTTGGATTTCCACTGCGGGTCGCAGCGTTGCCGCTACGCTACAGTATTTCGTTTCGGAGAGTTCAATTGCGTGCGCGACGGCTTTTGAGGAGATCGACTTGCCCGTGATTATGTGATGGACGTTCATCGCGGTGTAACTTCGAGGATGTTCATCCCGACGCGTTCCCGTCACTTCAACCACATAACTCGTCACGTGCTGGCGTTTCTTTGCGAGGATACCGGCGACGTCAGTAGCGGTGCACGCTCCCAACGCGACGAGCAGAAGCTCGACCGGAGATGGCGCGGACGATCGCTGGTGGTCGGTGTCGAGTGGCAGTGCGTGGCCGGATGGCGTGATGCCGAGAAATAGATCATCGCTCACGAACCGCACAGTTGCTTTTACGCCCGGGGCTGACATCAAGCAGAGAATAACACACAGCGTTCAGCGCGGTATCCGTGCACAGCCAGTGACAAGCGTTTCGTTAGGCAGCAACGATCGAGACAGAACGCGGCCGCGAAGCATCAACAAGGCGATTGAGGTCGCGCACCAGATCAACGACGCGATCCGCCGTGAACGGTTTCGCAACCACCCAATCAACACCCGCAGCTTTCTGCTCGTGAGATCCGACAGCTTCGCCCCA
>DAIOGT010000180.1:4446-9894 GCA_036745095.1 Pyrinomonadaceae bacterium | reverse complement strand
ATACTCAAACGCTCGCCGCCCAGGAATCTCAAAAGTGCGGCGCCGCCCGCGCCGAAGATGTCGTTGCCGTTGAGTGTCATCAGACTCGCGACGCGCACCATGTCCACCGGATTTCCAAACAGTGATCCGAAGATGAAGGTATTCGCCGCTCGCTCACTAAACGTAAACGTCGCACCTATCACGATGAGATCGTAGAAGAGGACAAAGAAAAACCAGGTGAAAAGCGCAACGCCAAACGCTTTGCTTTTGCGCCGGCAGAGTGCCGAAATGAACGCCGACAAACTCAGAAAAATCAGTGCTAACAAAAGCGAAAAAGCCACGAGCGCCGGGTAACGCAATGAGCCCTGACTCCCGGCGTTTGCAGCGATTACTACGCCCGCAAGCCCAAAGCCCACGAGTGTGGCTGTGAGAATTGAGCCAAACAAGCCCAGGAATTTGCCGAGCAAAATCTCACCGCGAGTTACCGGCTGCGAAAATAAGAGTTCGCTGCCACTCTTCTCGCTCGTGAAGCTGAGCGTACCCATCACGAGCGCAACGAGCGGAACGATGTAGAGCACCATGTTCAGGAGGCTCGCAGACGTGCGCGCGAATCCCTGGAAGCCAACCACACCACCCGTTACCAATCCAAAGTAAGAGATCGCCAGGACGAGTGCACCGAAAACTCCAGCGAACACGATGGTCCAGCGGTTTCTAATGTTGATAACGAGCTCTTGCCTCGCAATAGTAATGATCGCGTTTACGTCCATGTTATTACTGAAAAACCTCTTCGAAGCGCTGTATCCTGCCGTGAAATCTTTCGGCCGCCTGCTGCGCCTTCAGCTCAGTTGTGAAAGCAATCACGTTTCCGTTCATCGGTGTCGTTATCTCCGGCGACGCGACGTAATAGGCATCCTCAGCTTTGATCCAGGTGCGCTCATCAAAATCCATTACGAAGCGAACCGTGGTTTTGTCGTCAAACTGATTACGCTCTATGAAATTGACCATGCAGCCGATCTCGTCGAATTTAAATACCTCTCCTTCGCTGTCTAACAGTTCAGCTGCATAACGTTTTTCCGAGATCGCCATCCGGCAGAAAGAACACATATCTTCGGGAACGATTGCCACCGGCTCCAGTTTCTGCTGCGCGCAGCTTGCAAATGCGCTGACGCACATAATCAGAAAGAGAACGTTGCGCTTTATGTGCATTCCAGTGGCCTAACTTTTATTCCTGGATAAATATCGCATGCTGATCACTTACCAGGTCACGACTCTCCCCAACCAAGTGCAATTGCCACTTTAAGGCAAAGACCCTAACTCACGTACTTCATATACATGTCTTCGAGCGACAACTCCTCTGTTGCAAAGCTCTCGATCTGTCCACCTGCGTCCTCGATGGCTCGCAGAACGTTCAAACGGTCTTCTGCACTCGAAGACAACACGAAAGAGTTTTCATCCAGTGTCACATCGGTCGCGCCCGCACGCCGTGCCGCATCTATAAAACGAAGGTTCACCTTCGACAGTGTGACGCGCAATCTGGCATTCCGCATCAGCTCTTTCCGCAACCCGTCGATCGACTGCAAAGCAACCAGTCGACCCTGGACCATGATGCCAACTCGATCAGCAAGCTGTTCCACGTCCGCCAGCACGTGAGACGTGAACACAATCGTCTTCCCTTTCCGCTTGAGCGAGGTGAGAAACTCTCGAAATTGAATTGCTCCATTCGGATCAAGACTCACGGTTGGCTCGTCCAGGACCAGAATCGGGGCATCGGGTAAACAAGCCACCGCGAGCCCTAACCGTTGGGTCATGCCGCCTGAGAATTGGCTGACTGACTTGTCAAAGAAACCGTTGAAATGGAAGTCGGGTGTGTTGAGAGTTTCCTCGATGCGCTGCGATGGTATGCGGCGTAGACGACAGTAAAACTCCAGCACTTCCCTACCCGTCAATTGATCGCTGAAGCCGACGCGCTGCGGCAGAAAACTCATTAACTGTTTCGCCGCTCTAGCCTGACGCCCGACGTCTAAGCCGTCCACTGTGATCTTGCCCGCACTTGGCAGGGTCAATCCGACGAGGCACTTCAGCGTCGTCGTTTTGCCGCTGCCGTTTGGTCCGAGCAGCGCAAAGGTTTCGCCGCGTTCGATGTCAAACGACACCTCGTTAACCGCAACGAAGTCCTTGAACCTCTTAGTCAGTTTGCTGACTTGAATAGCCATCTTCTTTTAAGACTCTGTCCTTGCCAGATCACGATCCCGGCGACGCAGAGGATGAAGAGCGAGCCGCTCAGCAACGCTGCATCAACTCGACCTTCAGTCTTCTCCGCCCCATACTCGGTGCGCATCTTGACTGGTTTCATCAATGGCGCCTCATCAACTTCTGAAGATCCTCTCAGGATCGGAAAGGTTTTTTCCGCCACCGCCAACGCGCGGGCAGCCGGACTCTCGAGATAAAACCGCAAGCGCGGATGATTCCCTTCCATGTACTCGAAAACATTTTGAATCTTTTGCGGTATGTCGCCGCGTCCGTCTTCGTTTAGATCGTAGCCGTCATAGTCGCTCCAGAAATTCCCCCGACCGTTCTCAGACCACCTCGTTGTGGTCCGCTTGCCGACGAGTTGCAGCGGGCTGAGGTTATTAATGAAATTATTTTCTGTGAGCACATTCGCGTCGGCATTACTGAACATCCGTATCGCGACGTCATTGTTCGCTATGGTGTTGCGGCGAAACGTGGTCTTGCGCAGTGCCTCCATGAAGATTCCGGTGCCGTTATCGATTATGAGATTGTCTTCAGCCAGAATCTCATTGCATTCCTGAAACAGAATTCCGAACGAACTGAATCCACGGTTATGAATGAAAGCGTTCCGGCGCATGTCGATCTTGTTCGAATACATGATCGCTGCGCCCGCGACGTTATTTGAGAAGACGTTATCTTCGAATACGTTGAGATCGGAAAACATGTAGTGCAAGCCATAACGCAGGTTCGTGACACGATTGCGCCTGATCCGATTGCCATTGCAACTCTGTATGTAGATCCCATCGCGTTCTTCGGAGATGACGTTGTCCTCGATGATATTGTCGGGGGAATTCCAGAGGTGTAGTCCCGCGCCGCGTTCGCCTTCTTCCAGTTCGGGGCGGCCGCGAATGTGATTGCGTCGCAGGGTATTGCCACGTGAACTGTAGAGATAGATACCGTAGAGGATGTCGCGAAGTTCGTTATCTTCGATCAGGTTGTTGCTCGATTTAAGCAGGATGCCGGAGTCTTCGCGCGTGAGGTCGCCGCCACAGTGCTCGATAATGAATCCCCGGATCGTGCACCCGTCTGCTACTACGATAACGACGCTGCCCTTTCCGTCCCCTCGAAGCACCGGACGATCGATACCCTCGATCGTGATCTGTTTATTGACGACCAGATTTCCGGTATGGGTCCCGGCGTAAACACGGATCACGTCTCCGTTCTTCGCAGCATCAATGGCTTGCTGGATCGAATGGAACTGATCATTCTGCCGACCGACTGTGAGTGTTTCACTTCTCGCTGATGCCGCGGAAAAGCCCACCACGATCAAAATCAGAAACAATTTCACCGGAAAGCGGTTATTCATAACATCAACCTAAACATCTGCTTTCTGTGAAACCTGGCGCCGGCCGCGTCTAAATCGCCACCCTCTCGCGGACAAGAGAATCGCCACCAGCAGCAGGATCGCAAACGCGAAGAATGCGTAGGAACCGAGCCGCGGATAACTGTTCACCATGAAGTTAGCGATCTGTTTCGATCCAAAAAGCGGCGGTGTAAATGGCTCCACCTTGATGGACGCCGTCGGATCGAGGTTGTGGCCATACATGTAGAGCCGGTGATAAAAACTCCACATCGAGAACAATCCGAAATAAACAAAGAGCACAAACACATCGACGAGGTTGGACATCTTTCCGAGCACCATCGCCCGGAGTGCGAGGATCATCAACAGGCCAACGACGAGCGGCACCCACGTGAACTCGCTGAAATCACTCTCCAGCAGCGGCCGCATGCCGATATAGTGATTGAGCGAATTGATCTCCCTGAGATCGTCGCGGTTGGGCGTCTTGCCGCCTTCCAACTGGTACGAGTAAATGTTCAGGACCAGTCCGTCCCGGTACTGGTTTGAGTAGAAACTCATGTTCCAGAGCGGGAAGAAGAAAGACGGCAATAGGGCCACAACCGCGACCAGGATCAACACTCGGCTCTTCAAGGTGAGGGGCAAGTCGAAGAAAGCTGTTTCTTTTTCCAGGAAATCGCTCATTGAAGAACCTTCTTTCGCTACCTTCCTTTAACCAACAAATATCCCTGCATCTCCTGATGGAGCGCCGAGCAGAAGTTGGTGCAGTAATAGGGGAAGACTCCCGGCTTATCCGCAACGAACTCGATGATCTTTGTCTCACCCGGGTCAACCACTACATTCATGTTGTATTCAAGCAAACCAAAGCCGTGTAGCTCGTCTGTAGTTTGCTCGATGTTTGTGATGTAGATAGTCACCTTGTCTCCCTGATTGACCTCTATCTTGTTGGGCTCGAAGCTGCTGCGCACCGCAAGGAGCTTGACTGTTACATCTGTTCCGTTTCTGGTAACTGAAGCATCCTTCACATCCCAGATAGCATTCGGATTCTTGTTCTCTTCCTTGGGATAGACCTCGATCGGCTTCAGCTTATCGGCCCTGATGAGTTGTGCGTAATGCGGCTCAGGCTCGGTGAAAGCGTCGTAGATCAACTTCATTTTCTCGCCACCGATATTGATGAGTTGCGAGCTTTCAGGCTGTGATGGTCCAACATTCATGTGACGCCCGTGTGAAAGCTTGTTGAGCGCAATGAGATACTTCCCATCGGGGTTAACAGTGTCGCCTTCAGCGGTGGCGAGGTGTCCGATGTTGTAGCTGATTGGAATTTTGTCTGCTACTTCCCACGTACCCAGCTTCCACTTGGCGACAGCACTCTCGACGAAGAGAGACGTGTAAGCGTAGCCCTGATCGTCAAACTGCGTGTGCAGTGGACCTAAACCGACATTGACTTCAGCCTCTCTGACCTTCTCGTAATTAAGCACCGGGATTCCGTCTTCTTCGCCGGTGAAGTCTTTGTTCTGAATTGCGGCCAGCACCTTCTCCATGCTGAAGGCCGTCGTGATCGACTGGAGCTTGCCGCTGCCGATGATCCATTTGCCGTCGGGACTTACATCAACGCCGTGCGGACTCTTGCTGCAGGGGATGAGATAAACAATGCCGGGCGCGTCTTTAGGATCGATGACTTTAACGCCGTCGATCATCTTGACTCCCCGCCCTTCGTTGGCGGCCTTTTCCGCCTCTTTCCAGTTTACGGCGACGATGTAATCACGATCTCGTTGTGTTGAAGTGACCTCGAGCTTGCCGATGGCGCGCTCGGTGTTGTAGCTGGTCCAGAAGGCCCAGCCGTCGCTTGCGGCCTTGCCCGCGTCACCAAGATCGAAATCGAA
>DAIOGT010000180.1:0-4346 GCA_036745095.1 Pyrinomonadaceae bacterium | reverse complement strand
TCGTTGACGAAGAGCCAGCGTCCGTCATAGTCGCCGTTAGTCTCACTAAGAGCCGGGTGATGCACGTCGCCCCAGGTGTACGCGCCCAGCATCTCTTTTGATTCTTTATCGAAGCCGTAACCTGTTGCCGGGTACGGGGCAAACACAGGTATAGTCGAGATGTGTCTCATTGACGGAACGCCGGCGACGTAGACGTTGCCGGAGTGACCGCCTGAGTAAAAAAGGTAGTATTCGTCTGTATCACCTGGCGCTACATAACTGGCGATGGCAGCCTCAGCCACGTCACCTCGTTCCACAGTGGGCTTCTTCGCACATCCCGCGTAGACGAAAAAAATCAGCAGCGCGCTCAACGCACCCACGCCAAACCAGGTTAGTTTTGAATGATTGCCTCTCATGTATAACTCTCCTTTTGGGGGAAATAAACGCTTTCACCTTTTCCTCTGAGAGTTCGGCCTTGTGCGCTCTATCGTGCGTGCGCGCCGCCCAGTCCTACGCTTTACCGTCTTGGTGGCGAAGGAGTCGTCTTCGCTTGCGGTTGAGCCTCCGTCGTGGCGGCTTGAGTCTGTTGCTCTACCTTCTTCTGGTAAGCAATCTTCAATTTCTCCACCGCTTCTCTCTTCTCTTCAGGGGTCAAAATGATCTGCGTTGATAAAACGACGGCCATCGTGCCCGTCGGATTGTCTAAAAAGTCTTCGAGCTGTTTGCCAAAACGGCTCTGAACGTCTGTCACTGCTTCGGAAAGATCTGGACCAATTTTGGAGGCAGACTCGACGCCGAGCGTCGTTACCGAGTGACAAACAAAGCATCCCTTCTTCACGAAGAATGCGCCCTCGCCTTCCAGCATTCGTTTTTCTTTCTCTGCCTCCTCAGCCGTTTGTTGTTCGGTGAACTTCACGCCGGATAGATAGCGAGCCGGGATCGTGCTTCTTCTCCAACTCATGACCAGCAAGCCGAGCGCCTGAGCCTCGCGGCTGTTGAAACCGAAATTCGGCATCACGGTTTCCGGCACGAGCGATTTCGGATTCTGTAAATGGGCAACGTGCCAGGCAAAGGCTGTCTTGACGCCCAGCATGCGCGAGTAATCGTATTGCTCGGGTGATTTGTCTCCGACGTAAGTGAGATCAGGTCCAATGGTCCCACCGCGATCGTTGATGGCGTGGCAGGCGCGACAGTTTTTATCGGCCACCAGTTGCTTGGCCTGATTGATGTACTCCGCACCTTTAGTCTCGCGGTCGTAGCGATGACAGGTATTACAGTTGATCTGCATCATCGCTCGCCGGTCTTTTATCAGGTAAAGATCGCTCACCTGTTTGCCCATCAGCGGTTCTTCCCAGTGCTCGACAAACCCGTGCGCCGATTCCATGTCAGTAGCAAAACCCTGACCGCCGTGACAGGAGGTGCAGCCATACTGATTGAGTGGATGCTTCTTCAGAATTTCCTGCGGGTGCGACTTGAACGGGTGGGCCACGTTGTCCAGGCCCTTCCACTCCATGCCTTGATGACAGGTGACGCACCGGTCCACTCTGTTGAGATCTTCAACCCAGATCTGCTGGAGTCCCTGCGGTATTTGCTGAACTTTATCGGCGCCAAACTTTTTGGCTACGAGTTCCTGGAACTCGTTCTGATAGCCTTTCCATTCGGGTGTGAAGTAGTTCCAGAAGACGAGGGCCGTGATAATCAAAACTGCGCCGCCAAACGAGTACAGCAGGATTGAGTCTTTCTTAAACATCATCCTCTCCTAGAATTTTCTCGGCATTGTGGGCCAGCTCTGCCACGGCCAGTAGAAGTCCCAATATGGACCACGCAGGTAAGTGCCGACGACGGTTAAGATCAAGATTGCGGCCACGATGATCAGAAACACTATGTTCTGTTTGCGGCGTGCCCTCGCCATCCAGACGCCAACGGTACTCACGGGCGACTTATCGAGATAAGGCCAGACAATTGCCGCAACAACGAGGACGCCGGGAACGAGCATTCCGCCGATTAAAGCGCCGTTAATCGTGATCCCGCCGATGGTAAACGTGGTGAGCGTGACCAGCTCCTGCAACCAGAGGAAATACCACGGAGCTTTCGCTGGATTCGGCGTAACGCTGGGATTGGCAGCTGCTTCCAACGGCGCTCGAAACAGCACAGTCAACACGGCACTGACCGCGAGCGTTCCGAGGCTCACTAAAAGCAAGCGGCGCGTCAGATTTGGTGACGAAGCGACCGTGTGTTTGTCCTCATCGACGATTGAGGTTTCGACGTGGACGGTCCTGCCGCTCGTGATTCCCAGTAGCGAGTAAGTCTTGCTCCTGATCGGTTGAACGTTTTCCTGCTTTTGTTCAAGTGAAAGTTGATCCACACACGCGAGCCCGCCATCTTTTCTGACCCGCCACATGTGATAAGAGAAAAGCAACAGCACAGCCAGCGGCAGGAAGAAGCAATGCAGAACGTAAAATCGTATCAGCGTGTTTTGATCGATCGTGCTGCCGCCGAGGAGGAAAAAGCGCAGGCGTTCGCCAACCAGCGGCGCCGCGGACGCTATGTTCGTGCCCACAGTGATGGCCCAATAGGCAAGCTGATCCCACGGCAACAAATAGCCGGTGAACGACAGCAAGAGAGTTAAAAGGAGCAGTGTGATCCCGATGATCCAATTGAGTGGGCGATTCTGATTTGCCGCCGTGCCGTTCTTGTAAGCACCCGCGAGGAAGACGCGCACCATGTGCAGGAAGACTACTGCGACCATCAGGTGCGCAGAAACCCGGTGCAGTCCGCGGAGAAACCAACCGAAAGAGACCGTAAATTCAATGTCTTTAACGGAAAGATACGCGCGTTCGACCGAAGGAACGTAGAGGAACATCAGCGGGATTCCCGTGATGATGAGAATTAGGAACAGGACCGCGGAGATCGTGCCCAGCCAGAACGAATAGTTCCACGAGAGACTCTGCCTCGTCACTTTTGCCGGAAACCAGTGCAGCAGGAAGTTCCGCACCACTGAATCCCCTGCCTCACGGTTCGTCTCCGGCAGCCAGGTCCATCTGATCTTGTCCCAGGTTGCGCGTTGGTTTTTCAGCCTGGTCCAAACGGTGGGCTTCGTCACCATGGTTGAATCCTCTCTAGACAGTTAACCGGAAATCCTGGTTCACGATTTCCGCCGTATCGACGACGAGTTGGCCATCTTCCGGCGCGACTTCAAGCTTGTAATGGTCCAATGGTCTCGGCGCAGGGCCGGAGTAATTTGTGCCGTCGCCGTAATATTTCGAGCCGTGACATGGACAGGCGAACTCCACCTGCTCGTCAATCTCACGACCGCCCGCGTTCACTTTCTTCGGCTGGTTCAAGCGCTGCATCTTCACCGTGCAACCCAGATGCGTGCAGGTTGCGGAAATACAATGAAGAGTATTTCTTTCGCGAAAGATAAAAACACGTTTGTCTTCGATGAATTTCGCGCCCTCGCCGAATTGATCGAGGGTGCCGACTTTGAATCGCTTGGGATCTTCGTAGAGAACGTTAGGGACGAGTGAGCGAAGAACAGCGTATGCCTGCCCGCCCATCGCAAGCAGTGTCGCACCGATTCCCACCCGGCTGATGAGCCTGCGGCGCGACAGGCTTACACCGTCACTCTTCGCACTCTCATCCGGCGACTCCGCAGACGGATAGGGTTTTGCAACCTCCTCAAGTCCTGACTTCTTCTTCCTCATAGTAGAAGACCTCCATTGTCATCGCGTCCGTAGGACAGCGAATTGCGCACAGCCCGCAACGAATACACTTCTCATCATCCTTGAGCATCGCCGACAGCGGCCCCGTCAGTGTCAGACCCTCGCTCTCAACTATTCGCTCTTTGATTTCCGGCTCAAGATCCAGATCTTCGATCGGAACGAGCTTCAGGCAGTACTCAGGACAGATGTCCACGCAGCGATTGCAGAGCACGCACTTCTTTGCATCGTAAATCGTTTGAATGTGACAGTAGAGACAACGCTCGGCTTGCTGTTGTGCTTCGGCTTCGTCGTAGCCGAGTTCGACTTCCGAAATGCCGGTGCGACGATCGAGCGAGATTACAGCCGGAGTCTTGCGTTCACATTTTTCATAATCTTCGGGACGCTGGTATGAACGCGTTGGCAGTTCCTCTATGCGAAGGTTGACCACCAGGTCGGTCTTCACGCCGCGCAAATAGTCGTCGATCGAAAGTGCCGCGCGTTTGCCATTGGCTACAGCTTCAATCAGGTTGCGTGGTCCAAAAGCGACATCGCCACCCGCGAACAGACCAGGCGCAGACGTTGACAGCGTTTGCGGATCGACTTTGATCGTTCCTTGCGGTGTTAACTCGACGCGATCTTCGGAAGTGAGGAATGACAGATCTGCTT
>DAIOGT010000179.1:0-9924 GCA_036745095.1 Pyrinomonadaceae bacterium | reverse complement strand
AACAGCAGCGTCGCCAGCAGTGGGAACGCGATCGTGATCGCAATCGCAATGATCGAGATCGAAATGATCGCGATCGAAACTGGGATGGCCGGCGTGATGGAAATCGCGACAACAACTGGCGCGAGCGTAACTGGCGACAGGAACAGCAACAACGCGCCGAACGCTATCGTCAGGACTGGCAGCGACGCCAGAGCTATCTCCACCAGCGACAACGTGTGCTCGAGCAGCAGCGACGCTTGAACCAGTTGCGTTATCAGCAGCGTTATCTCGAACGGCTCCGTCGCGATCAGTTGCGATTACAGCAGTGGCGTTACAACGACTATGGTCCGTACAACTATCGCTATCGCAGAGGTGGTTCGTACTACGAGACCAACCGTTATGGCGCGGAGATGTTGCAGCGCGCGATCAATGATGGTTACGGTGAGGGTTTTCAGGCTGGTCAGGCCGACCGCGAGGACGGTTATGGCTACAGTCCTGAAGAGGCTTACGGCTACCAGGACGCGAGCTACGGGTACGATGCGTACTACGTCGATCTGAATGAGTATCAGCACTACTTCCGGGAAGGATTCAGGCGTGGATACGAGGACGGTTACTACAGCCGCTCACGTTACGGCCAGTATTCGAATGGAAGCCGCAGCATTCTCGGTGCGATCCTTGAGCAGATCCTCGGGCTGCAATTGTTGAATTAAAAATCGCAGATTTACGCGGATAAACGCCGATCAGCGTTTATCCGCGTTTCAACGCAAATCCTCTTCGACGGATATTCTCCACGCATTCCGTATTCAGGTCTTTAGTAGATCCGCGTCGAATAAACTCCACGATCATGTTGTCAATGCACTCCATGCCATCAAGTCCATCGAGTCCATGTGCTCCATGCGGCACGACGACGTGAAGACTGTTCGTCAAAGTCTTCGCAACGCGGTCGCCGTTTGCAGGCGGCGTCACCGGATCCCACTCGCCAGTCAAAATTAAAACAGGAACGTCCGACTTAACAGGCTGTGCATAGTCACGCTCGATCTCTGCGCGCGGCCAGAGCGTACATGCCTCGCGTTGCTGGCGCAGCCGGTAATCACCGAGAAAAGTGTTTGCAGCCATTCGTTCACCGTCGCCGGGTTTGATCCACGGAAGATCTTCGGCGCAAGTGACTGAGAGATACATGCCGTTGCTGCCGCTGGCGACGAGGTTCAGCCGATAACGGATTGCGGCCTGGGCCAGCGGCACATAATCACCGTGGGCCGCAAGATGCAGCGCGAGAGGAACGCGAGCAGCGGGCGTTGGTGTGTAAAGCATGTAACGAATAGCCTCGGCGGCGAGATCGCGTGAGAGTTTTACCTTAGCGCGCTCACTCGAATTTGGCTTTACAACTTCAACATCGACTGGTCCTTTCATTAGTTGCGTGAGAACAGACTTCGCTTCGTCTTTGATATTAGGGAATGCCTCGCTGCAAGCTTTGTCGGCGACACACTCGGAGAGAACTCCCTGAAGCGCGCGCTCTGTTTGAAGTGGGAAATCGCCGGGCAGGTGATGGTCCGTCGGTGAAACACCCTGTAGGATCGCGGTGCGCACGCGTTTTGGATGTCGTTTCAGGTAAGTCAGCGCGGCCCGCGTGCCGTAGGAGCCGCCGAACAGATTGAGACGCTCGTAACCGAGTGAGGCTCTCACTTCGTCCATGTCGTCCGCGGCAATCGTGGTTGTGTAGAGTTTCAGATCTGCTTTGCTTTCGAGTTGTTCGCGACACTTGCGAACGTCCTCGAGTGGAAAGAAGTAACCCAGATAAGTTTGCAGGTCCGCTGGATCGTAAAACTTACAATCGAGCGGGTGTGAGCCACCCGTGCCGCGCTGATCGACAAAAAGCATGTCGCGAGTTTCGCGCAGTTGCGGGAAGGCGCGTGCGAACCCCACCGCATCGTCGACCGCCGAGCCGCCCGGTCCACCGGCAAAGTAAACAAACGGATCCGGCTCGCGTTTGTCGCTCGTTGCGGGGAGCAGGAGAATCCTGAGCGCGATCATCCGGCCTTTCTTCGCCGCGCGATTTTCGTAGACCTGGAGCGTGCCGCACTTCGCTTTGCCAGAAATTGCGGGAAACTCGCAGTCGTTCAAGACCAGCTTTGGCCCACTCTGCCTGACAGCGCTTGCCGACTGGAGAATGAGCAGTAGGACAAGACTTAATAGACGAAGTGTCGTGCTCATGTGACTCGCTCGGTACGTTAACAGAATTTCTCACGCGAAGGCGCAGCGGCGCAAGAAAAACGCAAGAAATGTTTTGGCCTGAATCGTTTGTACTTTACGCGTTGTAGGTGTAAACCCTATGATTTCCGGAACCCCGATGAGCTCCCTCGAACCAGAACGTCAACTGCTGCACTACCGCATCATCAACAAGGTAGGTGAAGGTGGGATGGGCCAGGTGTATCGTGCCGAGGATACGAAACTCGGCCGATACGTCGCGCTCAAGCTGCTTGCGCCCGACGCCACTCGCGATCAAAGCGCGAAGCGACGGCTTCTCTCCGAAGCGCAGTCCGCGTCCGTCCTGAACCATCCCAACATTGTCACCATTCACGCGATCGAAGAAGCAGGCGGCATCGACTTCATCGTCATGGAGTTTGTCGAAGGCGAAACGTTGACGGCGCATCTCGCAAACAACGGCGCCCTGCCACTGCCGACTCTGCTGGACATCGGCATTCAAATCGCCGACGCGCTCGAAAATGCGCACACCGTCGGAATCATTCATCGCGACATCAAACCATCGAATATTTTGATCACCCCGAAAGGTGTCGCGAAGGTTACCGACTTCGGACTCGCGAAGCTGGTTCGTCTCAGCACTGACGAGATCGATCGCGAAGCCCTGACGCTCGCCGCAAACCTGACCGGTCCCGGTATCGTTCTCGGCACTGCTGCTTACATGTCGCCAGAGCAAACTCGCGGTGAGACACTCGACGCTCGTTCAGAAATTTTCTCGCTCGGCGCCGTGCTTTACGAATGCGCAACACGAACGCGCGCGTTTAGTGGGCCGAGTGTGCTTGCGATCATGCACGCGATTGCCGCAGTTGATCCGCCGCCGCCGAGTAAACTCCGGCCGGAGCTGCCGCGTGAATTCGACATGATCATCGAGCGCGCACTTGCGAAAGAAAAAAGGGAGCGCTATTCATCTGCGCGTGACATGGCCGAATCGCTGCGTAACCTGCGGTCGTCGATCACGGGAGCGTGGTCGGGTATGCCGATCGTTTACGACGCGGACTTGATCGATCGCTCGTTGCCTTCGTTTGTTGGTCGCGAACCGGAGATACAGAAGCTTGAGGGGTTACTCAAACAAACGATCGAGGGCACCGGCCGCATCGTGTTTATAACCGGCGAGCCCGGCATCGGTAAGACTTCGCTCTCCGACGAGTTTCTGCGGCGCGCGCGACGGCAGCAACTCGGTATCCTGACCTCGCGCGGGCGCTGCGTCGAACAGTACGGCACGGGCGAAGCCTACCTCCCGTTTCTCGACGCCATGGGTGAGCTGCTTCAGGCGCCCGGGCGCGAACGCATCGCCGCAGTCATGCGCACTTACGCGCCAACGTGGTGTATGGAGTTGCCGACTGCGTTTGCCTCGAGTGGATCGCTGGAGAAGTTGCAACAGGATACGATTGGCGCCACGAAGGAACGCATGATGCGCGAGATGGGCGACGCGCTAGGCATGCTCGCGTCGGCGTCGCCTGTGGTTTTGTTATTGGAAGACTTGCACTGGGCGGATCCGTCGAGCGTCGATCTTTTGCGTCATCTCTCGCAGCGCATCGGCACGCAACGTTTGCTGATTGCCGGAACGTTTCGTCCTGAAGACGTCGAGCGCAGCGGCCATCCACTCAAGAGTTACAAAGCGGAGATGCAGGTTCACAATCTCTGCGACGAAATCGCCCTCGACTCGTGGAATCGACAGCACATCGCGGTGTACGTCGATGCGACGTTCTCGCCAAACGACTTTCCCGGCGATCTGACTGCACTCGTACACGAGAAGACTGAAGGTCACCCGCTTTTTGTCGCCAACCTTTTGCAGTATCTCGGTGAGCGCGGCGATCTGGCGAAGAGCAACGGCCGCTGGTCCCTCGCGCGACCTCTCGCCGAAATGGATCTTGCTGCTCCTGAGAGCGTACGTGCGATGATCAGCAAGAAGATCGATGCACTCGAGCCTGAAGAGCGGCGCGCGCTTCAGTATGCAAGTGTCGAAGGCACAGAGTTTCTCTCGAGCGTAACAGCAAAACTGCTCGGCGTTGACGAGATAGATCTCGAGGAGTCGCTCGCACGCATCAGCAAGAGTCACCGGCTCATCGAAATGCGTGGCGAGGAGGAATTACCCGACGGAACACTGGCAACGCGCTATCGTTTCTCACACGCGCTTTATCAAAATTTTCTTTACGGCGATTTGGTAAACAAGCGACGCGTGCTGCTGCACCAGCAAGCCGGCGAGCAGTTGCTGCGGCACTACGGCAAGCGTGCGCCACAAATCGCGACTCAGCTCGCCATGCACTTCGAGCAGGGCAGAGACTTTCCACGCGCAGTCGAGTATCTGATCCACGCCGGTGATCACGCCGCCAAGCTTTACGGTTATGCGGAAGCTGAACGTCACTACACGCGTGCGCTCAAGCTCGCGCAGAAACTACCTGAGGATGAGCAGCCGGAGCGGTTGTCAACGCTCTATCAAAAACGCGGAACAGTGAATCACGCGTTGAGCGACTTCACACAGGCCGCAAAAGATTTCGACAACATGCTCGAACAGGCGCGCGTGCTCAACTCGCTGGAGTTACAGTCTACGGCGTTGAATGCGTTGACGATGTCGCTCTTCTTCTCACATCGACTCGAAGAAACAGTGGCGCGTGCAAGTGAAGCGCTTGAAGTCGCGGAGCGGGCCGGAAGCGAGAAGCTTCGCGTCGAAACGATGTTTCTGATCGGACTGAAGCACCTCTGTTACGGCGAGCTGAAGGACGCCAAAACGGTGCTGGATGAAGTCATTGCGACGTCACGAAAGCTCAATCACAAACCCGGTCTGGTCAGTGGATTGGCTTGGCGTGCGTGTTTGCACTTCTTTCAGTCGGAGTACGAGTTTGCAATCGCGAGGACCAACGAAGCGTTGCAGCTGGCTTCGGAGCTGCGCGACGGGTTTTTGTTGCTGACGTCGATGTTCTTCCTGGGCTTGTCGCAAGGAAATCAGGGCAAGATGTCTGCTTCACTGGAAACACTGAACGACGCGCTGAAAAAGGCGCGTCGCAATGGCGACCTGTTCTGGCATCCGCGTTTCCCGAACTGCATCGGCTGGATTTATCGCGAGCTTTACGACTTCGAGTCTGCGCGCAAGCACAATGAAGAGGGAATTGAAGTCGCGCGGCGGCATAAGGTGCTCGAAGCGGAAGCGAACTCGCTAATCAATCGTGGCATCGACCACACCCGCGAAGGAGAACACGATAAAACCGCGGCGGCGTTTCATGAAGTGAAACACATCTTCGATCGCGATGCGTGGTTTCGCTGGCGGTATAACATCCGGTTCGAAGCTGCGATGGCTGAGCACTGGTTACGCCAGGGCGATGCGGAGAAAGCGCGTGAGCACGTTGAGCGTTTAATGGCGACGGCCACGGAGCATGAGGTTCACAAGTACATCGCCGTCGCTCACAACCTCATGGCGAAAGTTTTTCTGAAGACTGGTGAACTTGCGGCAGCCGAGAAGCACTTCGATGCTGCATTGGATGAGCTGCGAAACTATCCGACGCCCGTAGTCGAGTGGCGAGTACATGCGGGCCGGGCGCGCTTGAAGGCCAAAATGGGCGATGCCGCCGGTGCTGAGCAAGCGGCGGCACGTGCGTCCGAAGTCATCAACTACATCGCCTCAAACGTGAAGGACGAAAACCTCCGCAACACGTTCATAAAAACTGCGACTTCGCGTTTATCCGCGGCTAGAACTCTCTGATTCCGGAGACGTTCGTTCCAGATCCGACCGCAGTAGTCAATGCTGACGAATCGTACTGGATTGTCGAGTTACCTCCACCATTCGTGTGGAACGTCGGTGCGGTGAAACCTCCGGCCGTGCGATCGAATGCTGCGATCGTGATTCCGCCATAAATCTCGCCGCTACCACCACCATCGCGAATCAACTTGCCCTCGCCAAGCACGAGGATCACGCCTCTGAAATTGGTGTTTCCGCGCATGTTCAACGTTCCCGTTACGACGAGAAATCCCGAGCCGTCCATCAGGTCGCAATCGCCATCGACAAAGGTGAACATCGCACTGTTAACCGAATGGTTCACTGTGGTGGCGGAACCGCTCGCGGGTTTGAAATAGCGACCGATTGATTGGGCTTTGCTCTGCAAGCTGTTGAGATACGCGCGCGCTCTGTCGGCGTTATCAAGAAACGAAGGTGTCTCCACTGTTCCCGGTGTTGTGTCGTCATCGCCCAAGATGCCAAGTTCAGGATCAACCACGGTGTCGGGTTTGATGATCCCCGCTTTCGCATCGTCTTCGTCGCAGGGCGACACGGCAAAAGCCGGACGCTGTGGTTCCACTCCCGCGTGGTCTATACCTGAATACCACTTGGTGCCACTGCTGCCAGTATCCATCGACAAAGGCGAGCAGTCGTCGGAACCCTTCACGGTGAAACCGGCCGGAGTCTCGAATTCAAAGTTCGCTTTATTAATCAACAACTCGAGACGCTTCTCCGCTCCCTGTGGTCCAAAGCCGTAAGACTTCAGCAACAATCGCTTCGGATCTGGGGAAGTAACTTTGGCTGCCACCGGCGTCGTGCCTGGCGAGGACGCATAAGCGAGTTCGAGCACAGTGTTGCCACCCCCTAGATTGAGCGCGTACTTCGTTCCGTCAGCTTTCACTGAAGCCTTTTCGAACGTGACCTTGACGGTCGTGCCAGTGCTGTCGACTTCACCTTCGAATGTTCCTTCGAGGTAGGTGGTCGCGGCCCACGGCAATGTCTGCGTGATCGTGATCTCGAAACCCGTCTTCGGTATCACAACGTCGTCGGCGGTGCTGCTGAGTGGTCTTTCGATGACGAAACTACCGAGCGCTGAATCGAGCGTAAGAGGAAAGTTATTGGGATCCGGAGTCAGCGTTGTGGCTGCCTGGCCTTCGTAGCGAATCGTCACTTCATCAGTTCCGCCGGCAGTTCCAAATGTCTTCTGAAATGTCTTGCCTGCGTCGCCGTTGTCGATGGTGGCAGAGGTTTGAAACTCAACAATGTGACTGTTCGGGTCCATGTTTTCGACAGTGACTCTGTAACCGCCAGTCACGGCTCCGATGTTAACCGGGACGAGACTCGCCGGATCCGCTGGATCGTTGTAGGGAAGCCAGCCAGCGAAACGCAACGTACCGGCATTGCCACCATTCGAGATGCTGGGGATGACCGCGGTGCGAAAACTCATCCGGTCGTCCGCGTTCACCAACGGTTTCGTGTTGCCACGGAGCACGTTCAGTGCCGACTGCATTCCCGACTCAGCAACGTAGTAGGCCTGCATCTCTGCGGTCGAGCCCAGGGAGTTGTTTGCCGACATCATCGTCGTCATGATCAATGCGCCGCCGGCGCCAAGAAGAAGCACGGAGACCAGCAACATCGTTACCAGCGCTGCGCCTCTTTCACCGGCGCGGTTATTTGCATTCATTTTCGAATCGCGTTTCATTGCTGCTATGGGCTCCTTCAGTAAACGATTGAGTTGCGCAGAACTACATCGGACGTGAGTTGTACTTGCGAGGCGGGCTGATAACCGTCTGTGTTGGGACTGCCGACTGCCGGCAACGTCACACCAACAGCGATCACTACGAACTTGGCTAGACTTGGCGAGACCTCGTTTTTGTTGTTACCGAGAGCGTCCTTCACGTTTGTAATATCGCAAACCTCGTTGCCATCAACGGTCGTGACGGTCGTGTCGTATGTCACTTTCTCGTCGTAGTAACGGAAAATGAGTGAATCGATGCGGTTCGCAAGCACGGTTGTTTGATTCGCACCGTTTCTTTCGTAACGAACGATGTAGCGCTGGCCGATCGCAGCGTCGACGTACATCAGGAACTTGATGTCTTCGTCCATGTCGTCAACGTCGGTGTCTTCGAAGTAACCGTTGGCAGAATCCGGCATGCCGTTCAAATTCGAGACGAAGCGAAACGATTGATTGTCGCTGTCGTCAGTCACGACGCCATTTGTGGAAACGGCCGGAAGTCCGCTCGGCAGTTTCAAACCGGCGTTGCTGATTTCGCGCGTCATGATATTGAGCGCGCGCTGCACGTCGGCGACTGCGTCTGACTTCCGATCTTCGCGAGAGCGCACGCGGAAGCTGGCGGCGAGTAAGGTGCTGGCCAGTGTCATGATCGTGATGGTGATACCCATCGCGATGATCACTTCGAGCAGTGAAAACCCGGCCTGATTATTTGAACGTCGCATCTTCATGAGTCTTATGCCTTGTTGATGGTTAGAAGTGGGAGTTATTCACTGACAGCGTAGCTTCCAGTGGCGAGTGTCGATCGATAGGTGACGAGCACGACGGGTGTGCGAGTCCAGTTTGGTCCAGCCGTTTGCGAAGTCACGGTGATCGTGATCTTCTTCAACTCTTTGGCGCCGCCGCCGGTGTTGGTTTGATTCTCAACTACTCTTTGCACGGCGTAGTCGCGTCCGCCAGTCCTCACGGTCAGGTTTACAGTGCCGGCGGTCAGAGTCGCGTCTTCATAACTGACGCTGCGAATCTGCTCCAACTGCTGCTGGGCCACGGCCATTGAGAGTGCGCGTTCGCTGCCGCCGACGTTGTTCTGCATTGAGAAGACAAACAGCGAGGAGCAAGCGAGAGCGCCGACCATCATCACAACCATCGAGATGGCCGTTTCAATCAGGGTGAAACCAGCCTCGCCGTTTGCTGTTTCTTTTTTGGGAGTTCGCATTTTCATGGGGCGTTTCCTTTTAACTGTTGGCTGAGGCGTTTAGAGACCGAGAGTGATACCGAGATCGGTAACTACGACTCCTACTGTTTTCGAGCCACAGCTCGAGTTAAAGGTGATCGAATAGATTCCAAGTGTTTTCTTCGATTTGATCGTGAATGTCCCGGTGCTTCCGGCACTAATGGTTTGTGCTGCACTCACCTGCAAATCGGAAGGCTTGCTTGATGTTCCGGTAATCGTAAGGTTCGCCGAAGAACTGTGGCCCACCTTGATCGTCGCCGTGCCTTCCAGGTCTAAGGTCAGCGACGGGAGATTCGTCGTGATACTGCACACGGCCGGAGTTGGTGTCGAGGCCGGGGTTGCTTTGGGACTTGGAGTGGGGTTCGGATTCGGCGTCGTTGTGCCCGGGTCTGTCGGATCAACTGGATCCGCGGGGTCGGTCGGGTTTGTCGGATCCGTCGGATCGGCTGGCGTTGTCGGATCCGTCGGCGGAGTAGTCGGATCAGTCGGGTTAGTCGTATCCGTCGGTGGAGTTGTTGAAGTTGTATCAGGAGTCGGGACTGGAGTTGCGCCCGCGGCTAGATCGCCAACGTTGAGATTGACGTTCGGTACTGCGTCGTCAAAAACCTTGCTGTCGATCGTGATGTCGCCCGAGCCGGTGACGTCGATTGAGATCGACTCGATATCGCTCTTCAGTCTGATTGAGACCTGCGCGTTGGGAGTAGTGAGCGCACCGACAGTGTTCCAGGTGCGGCCACGCCAGTCGAAAGCGATCGTCTCAACTGTTTCAAACGTGATTCCTGAGGGGAGAGAGATGGTTCGTGTGTCCATGCCACCGTCGCCGTCGAGGTCCATCGTCACGTTGTAGCTCGACTTATCGTCGTTAATCGCGACATTGGCTCGCTCGGCCTCGGCGTCTGCGTGGCTGCGAATCGAATACAACCGGGCCTTTTCGACATGCGAGGCATATTCGCGCGCTGCGCCTGAAAGACGAATGTTGGCTTTGGCGCGGGTGATTCCCATCAGGCCGAA
>DAIOGT010000178.1:0-9933 GCA_036745095.1 Pyrinomonadaceae bacterium | reverse complement strand
GTCGCGCGCAGAACGCACTGGCAGGGCGTGTGGTAGAGTTACAGGCGCGGTTTAATTTCTAACGACATAGTTCACAAAGGCGCAAAGAACGCAAAGTTTAATTCCACTGTTCTTTGCGCCTTTGCGTCTTATTTGCGCCTTCGCGTGAAAACAATCCTATGACTCGACGAAGCTTCCGATTCACTTTACTGCTGTTAGTTCTTGTTAGTTTATTTCTTCTTCCGACTTCCCACAGCCAACAACCACGAGACGTCGAATCACGCGTCAACGCGCTACTCGCGCAAATGACACTTGAAGAAAAGCTCGGTCAACTACAGCAGCTCGACGGCGAAGGTAATGGCAACTTCCGTCCCGAACATGTTGAGCTGGTCCGTAAAGGGTTGCTCGGCTCGACGCTCAACGTCCGTGGCGCGCAGCGCACAAACCAGTTGCAGCGCGTTGCTATGAACGAGTCGCGACTGAAAATTCCTTTGTTGTTTGGCTTCGACGTGATTCACGGCTATCGCACAATCTTTCCGATTCCACTTGCGGAGGCCAGTAGTTGGGATCCCGCTCTCGCGGAACGCTCCGCCGCAGTTGCCGCACAGGAAGCGAATAATGCCGGTTTGCGTTGGACGTTTGCGCCGATGGTCGATATCGCGCGCGATCCGCGTTGGGGCAGGATCACTGAAGGCGCGGGCGAGGATCCGTTTCTCGGTGCCGCATTCGCACGCGCGCGTGTGCGTGGGTTTCAGGGAAATGATTACAGCGCCGCCGACAGAGTTCTTGCCTGCGCGAAACATTGGGTCGCTTACGGCGACGCCGAAGGGGGCCGTGACTACAACACTACCGATGTTTCCGAGAACACGCTGCGCGAGATCTACTTCCCGCCCTTCAAAGCAGCAGTCGATGCCGGCGTCGCCACCCTGATGAGCTCGTTCAATGCGATCAATGGTGTTCCCGCTTCCGCGAATCGTTTCACGCTGACGAAGGTGTTGCGAGAAGAGTGGAAGTTTGACGGGTTTGTCGTCAGCGATTACACGTCCGTGCGCGAGTTGATCAATCACGGCACCGCCGCAAATGAAGAAGAAGCCGCGGCGGCAGCGTTGAACGCTGGTGTCGACATGGAAATGGTAAGCCGCAGTTACAACCAGTTTGGCCCCCAGCTCCTGAAGCAAAATAAACTTTCCTCAGCGACGATCGACGAGGCCGTGCGTCGTATTTTGCGGATCAAGGTCCGGCTTGGTCTGTTTGAGCGTCCTTACACTGATGAGGCACGTGAGGCTACTTCGCTGCTGCGTGCGGAGAGTATTCGTCTGGCTCGTGAAATTGCCGGACGTTCGATGGTCCTCTTGAAGAACGACCGCGAAACGTTGCCGCTGAATAAGAACGTTGGGTCGATCGCTGTCATTGGACCACTTGCGGATGATCGTCGCGCGCCACTCGGCTGGTGGGCCGGCGATGGTAAGGAAGAAAACACTGTTACGCCGCTCGCCGGAATCAAAACGAAGGTGTCTCCGCAAACGAAAGTCGTTTACGCGAAGGGTTGTGACGTAGTCGGTGACTCGACCGCCGGGTTTCAGGAGGCCGTAAACCTCGCGAAGGCGTCTGATGTCGCGGTTGTTTTTGTTGGTGAGATCCACGAAATGGTGGGTGAAGCGGCATCGCGGAGCACGCTCGATCTTCCCGGCCGTCAGATGGAGCTTGTGCAGGCTATTCACGCCACCGGCAAACCCACGATTGTTGTGCTCGTGAATGGCCGGCCGTTATCGATTGGCTGGATCGTCAATAACGTGCCTGCGATTCTCGAGTCGTGGATGGGAGGGACCGAGTCGGGCAATGCGATCGCCGATATCCTCTTTGGCGACGTGAACCCGAGTGCCAAATTGCCCGTGACTTTTCCGCGCACGGTGGGCCAGGTTCCAATCCACTACAACCACATGAACACGGGTCGCCCGCCGGAGGCTCAAAACCGTTATACGTCTAAGTATTACGACGTGCCGTGGACACCGCTCTTCCCCTTCGGCTACGGCTTAAGTTACACCACGTTCAAGGTTTCGAATCTGCAACTCAGCGCGCCGCGCATCAGTGCGAATGGGAAGCTCACCGTGAGTGCTGAAGTTGAGAATACCGGCCGGCGTCCCGGTGATGAGGTGGTCCAACTCTACATTCGCGATCTCGTGGCGAGTATGACCAGGCCGGTAAAGGAGTTGAAAGGTTTTCAGCGCGTGTCGTTGCGGCCCGGTGAGAAACGGCGTGTCGAGTTTGTGTTGGGTCCCGAGCATCTCGGCTTCTGGAATCGTGAGATGCGTTACGTGGTCGAGCCGGGCGAGTTCCGCGTGATGGTCGGAGCCAATTCTGTCGATGTCGTCGAAGCCAAGTTCAACGTCAACTAGGCCACGAGCTGGCACAAAAAGCACAAAAATTATTTTTAGTGTCTTTTGTGCCTTTTTGTGGCCACTCGTGTTTTGCGCCGCGGTTGCGGCACAGTCGCCTGAGGCGTTCCTCGACGATCTACAGCAGCGCTCGTTTCGTTACTTCTGGGAACAGGCAGATCCGCAAACAGGCCTCGTCCCCGATCGCGCGCGCATGGACGATTCACCTCTCCAGGCGAGCCATCAAAACGTCGCAAGCATTGCTGCTACCGGCTTTGGTCTGACGTCACTCTGCATCGCCGCCGAGCGAAACTGGATCGACAAAGCCGCCGCCCGCGAGCGCACACGCAACACGTTACGCTTCTTCGACTCGCGTGCTTTTCATCAACGCGGCTGGTTTTATCATTGGATGGACGCGAAGACAGGAGAGCGACGCTGGAACAGCGAGATCTCTTCCATCGATACCGCCCTGCTGCTCGCAGGCGTGCTGACCGTGCGTCAGTGTTTTCGTGATGATCACGAAATCGTCCGTCTCGCCGGCAGGATCTATCAACGCGTCGACTTCCGTTGGATGCTCAACGGCCACCCGCTGCTTCTATCCCACGGCTGGAAACCCGAGTCAGGCTTTCTGCGCGCGCGCTGGGACACCTACAGCGAGGACACGATTCTTTACGTGCTCGCAATCGGTTCACCCACATATCCGATCTCGCCGGCATCGTGGTATGCGTTGTGGCGCGATCGTTATCGCTACGAAGGTTACAGCTATTTCACCACGATCGGTGTGCCTCTGTTCATGCACCAGTACGCTCACGCTTGGATTGACTATCGAAACCGGCGCGAGATTAAAGGCGACCGCATCGACTATTTTCAAAACTCCGTAGCTGCAACGCGCGCACACCGCGCGTTCTGCATGAACCTGTCGCATGAGTTTCCTGCGTATGGACCAGACGTCTGGGGCATCACGGCGTCTGACAGCGCGAAGGGTTATCTTGCGTGGGGTGGTCCACCACGCGATCCGGACATCGACGGCACGATCGTTCCCTCAGCCGCAGGCGGCTCCTTGATGTTCACCCCTGAACTGTCAACTAACGCTTTAGTCACCATGCACTCCAAATACGGCTCGCGGATTTACGGCAAATACGGCTTCGTCGACGCGTTCAATCCGAAGACCGGCTGGACCGACACCGATGTTATCGGCATCAACGCCGGCATCATCCTCCTCAGCGCCGAAAACATGCGCACGGGCGACATCTGGCGCTGGTTCATGCAGAATCGCGAGATCCCACGCGCGCTTACGAGGATCGGCTTGGTGAGTGCTACTATTCATCAGAGGTAAACAAATGATGACCTTCACAGTTGAGTACGAGCGAGAAGATGATGGTCGCTGGTTGGCCGAAATCGTAGAACTACCAGGTGTACTGGCCTACGGATCAAACTCTGACGAAGCTATAGCCAAGGCACAAGCGTTGGCCCTACGTGTACTGGCCGACCGACTTGAGCACGGTGAAGGCAGTCCCGAATTGATAAGTATCTCCTTCGCGGCTGCATGAGCCAATGGTCGTCAGCTAAAGCAAAGCGCGTTCTCGCCGCGCTTCTGCGAATTGGATGGCGGATAAAACGGGAATCTGGCTCTCACAAGGTTCTTTCTCGCAGCGGCTGGCCCGATGTCATCTTTGCATTTCACGATCGGGATGAGATTGGTCCAAAGATGCTAGCTCGCATCGCTAAGAATACAGGTCTCCAACCAACGGACTTATAAATAATGAAGCTGCTGATCCTCGGTGGGACGCGGTTCGTGGGGCGACATCTGGTGATCGCGGCGCGGGCGCGTGGGCATGAGGTCACGCTTTTTAATCGTGGAAATCATCCGATCGAAGCGCTCGGCCAGATCGAAACGATCCGCGGCGATCGACATACTGAACTGCACAAACTTCGAGGCCGTCGCTGGGATGTAGTCGTCGATACTTCCGGCCATCTACCACGAACGGTAAAGGCCGCGGCAGAGATTTTGTCTGACGAAGTTGAGCGTTATGTTTTTATATCCTCTCAAAATGCCTACAAAGACGTCAGCGTTCCGGGTATTCCTGAAACCTATCCACTCGCCACACTCACCGAAGAACAAATAGACCGCGCAAACGCGATCGACACGTCGGGCGAGCCTTCCTACCGTGAACTCTACGGCGGCTTAAAAGCGTTATGCGAGCAGGCCGCCGAAGCAGTGATGCCGAACCGGGTGCTGACGATTCGTCCCGGATTGATCGTTGGTCCAGATGATTACACTGACCGATTCACTTACTGGCCCGTGCGCGTCTCGCGTGGCGGCGAGGTCTTAGCTCCCGGCCGGCCTGAGCGCTTTATTCAACTGATCGACGTTCGTGATCTGGCGGAATGGCTGGTCCGCATGATCGAACGCAACTCGACGGGCGTCTACAACGCTCACGGCGTTCCGAACACGTTAACGATGGAGCGTTTGCTGGACGAATGTAAATCCATGACCGCCAGCGACGCTGAATTTACATGGCTCAGTGAAGAGTTCCTGCTACAAGAGAAGGTCGCCGCGTGGAGCGAACTACCACTGTGGCTGCCGGAAGAAGCCGCTCCGCACTTAAAGGGTTTCATGTTCATCAGTCCGGAGAAAGCCATTGCTGCTGGTCTAAACTTCCGGCCACTGCGCGACACGATCAACGATACACTCACCTGGTTTCGAAAAAATCGCGCAAACGACACATTGAAAGCCGGTTTGGACCGTGATAAAGAAACGGCATTGCTGTATAAATGGCACGAACTGCGCGGACCCAGCTAAACACATTTGCCTCGTCAGGAGCGCACACATGCAAAAGAAGACCTTCTGGACTGCAGCGCTTGCCCTGGTTGCTTTTTGCGTTTTCGTCCACATTCCGGGCGTCGAAACCGTTCACTCGCAAAGCGGGCGCCCTCAAGTCACGCCGGAACAACTCGAAAAACGCAGAGCAATCGAGAAGGAGCTACAGTCAATCGCGATCGTCGAACGCAAGCTGATGATCCCGATGCGCGATGGCGTAAGGATCGCCACCGACGTCTACCGGCCTAAAGACACATCGAAGAAATATCCGGCGGTCTTCGTTCGCACGCCGTACAACTTCAACTACTGGGACATTCGCAACGGTGTTCCGCGCGACCTCTCGAACGAGCTCGAGGCCGTTAAGCGCGGGTATGCATTCGTCCAGATGAACGAGCGTGGTCGTTTCTTCTCCGAAGGTAATTACGACATTCTTGGACCACCGCTCACGGACGGCGTCGACGAGTTCAACTGGATTGCAAAACAATCATGGTCCAACGGCAAAGTCGGCACCATCGGCTGTTCGTCCACGGCTGAATGGCAACTGGCGGTTGCCGCCCAGGGGAATCCTGCTTACACGACAATGATCGCCCAGGGCTTCGGCGCCGGCGTCGGACGTGTGGCTCCGTACTGGGAACAGGGAAACTGGTATCGCGGCGGCGCGGTCCAGATGCTGTTCATCGCCTGGCTCTACAGCCAGCAAAATCAGGTGCGTCCGATGTTCTCGCCAAAGGCGTCGCAGGAAGATTTGATACGAGCAGCGAAGGCTTTCGATCTGGCACCGCAACTGCCATCCGTCGATTGGTCCAAGGCGCTGCGCCATCTTCCCGTAAAAGACATCCTCGCGGCTATCGATGCACCACACGGAATTTTTGCCGATCGCATGCCGGTCGACACCGGTGGCGCGATGATTCAGCGCGAGCCGAACGATCCCGCGTGGTACAAAGGCGGCCTGTGGCACGACAACATGCGCATCAACATTCCCGGGTTCTGGTTCATGTCGTGGTACGACGTGTCTGTTGGTCCAAACCTTGCCGCTTTCAATCATGTGCGAAAAACTGCGTCGCCCGAGATCGCGAATCAACAGTACGCAGTGATTGCACCGACACTCCACTGCGCTTACAAGCGCGCCACGGAAAACACGGTCATTGGAGAACGCAGCGTCGGCGACGCCCGCTTGAATTACGACGATCTCACTTACGGGTGGTTCGATCACTTCCTCAAAGGTGAGAAGAACGGAATTCTGGAGAAGATGCCGCGTGTGCGTTACTACACGATGGGGCTCAACAAGTGGCAATCGTCAGACACGTGGCCGCCTGCGGGCGCACAGTCGCTCAACCTTTTCTTATCGAGTGGTGGTAAGGCAAACACGATGAACGGCGATGGCGTGCTGTCAGACACAGCGCCCGCAGCCGATAATCCTGACACGTTTGCCTACGATCCGATGAATCCGGTGCCGTCTTACGGCGGCAACGTTTGCTGCACTGGAAACGCGATCACGGCGGGCGCTTTCGATCAGCGGAAGAATGAGTCGCGCCCCGATGTTCTCGTCTACAGTACGGAGCCGTTGAAGGAAGGCGTGGAAGTAAGTGGACCGATCGAAGTCACGCTTTACGTATCATCTGATGCAAAAGACACTGACTTCACGGTAAAGCTGATCGACGTTTATCCCGATGGTCGTGCGTACAACCTCGACGAAACCATTCAGCGAATGCGCTATCGTAACGGGTACGACAAGCCCAACGTGTGGATGGAGTCGGGTAAGGTTTACAAAGTCGTTCTCGGGCCGATGCATACGAGCAACTACTTCGAAGCGGGCCATCGAATTCGCATTGAAGTTTCAAGCAGCAACTTCCCTCGCTTCGATCGCAACCTGAACACAGGTGGACGAAACTACGACGAAACGAAAGGCGTCGTCGCGCGTAATGCGGTGCATCATTCCCGGCAGTATCCGTCAACGATCAAGATCACAGTCGTCCGGAAGCCGCTCTCGAGTAAAAATTAGTGTTTACCGCGTTACTTGAAACTTAAAGGAACTAACCCGGCCTATGAAACCAAAAGAACTGACCTTACGCGGGCTGATTCTCGGCGCGCTCATCACGACGATCTTCACAGCCGCCAACGTTTATCTCGGACTAAAAGTCGGCCTGACCTTCGCCTCGTCGATTCCGGCGGCAGTGATCTCGATGGCGATCCTGAGCATGGTAAAGGACTCGTCGATTCTGGAAAACAACATCGTCCAGACCGTCGCGTCGGCTGCGGGTACGCTCTCGGCAATCATCTTTGTGCTGCCCGGATTAGTGATTGTCGGTTGGTGGACGGGCTTTCCGTTCTGGCAGTCGTTTCTCATCTGCGTGAGCGGTGGCGTGCTCGGCGTGTTGTTCACAATTCCACTACGGCGCGCACTCGTGACGAACTCCGATCTGCCGTATCCCGAGGGCGTCGCGGCTGCCGAAGTTTTGAAGGTCGGCTCCGGTGCTCGGGGCGAAACGAAAGACGAATCCGGCGAAGCGCGAGAAGGTCTCATCGCTGTGATCCTCGGCTCTGTCGCATCGGCAGGGCTAGCTATCCTGACCGGAACTCGTATCGCTGCGGCTTCAATTTCAGGTTTCTTCCGACTCGGCGCCACTGCTTCAAGCGGTTACGACGTCGCCTTCTCGCTTGCACTCGTCGGCGCAGGTCATCTAGTCGGTTTGTCAGTCGGTATGGCAATGCTCACCGGACTGATCATCGCCTGGGCCATCGCGGTTCCGATCCTGACTTCAATGCAGCCGGCTGATGAAGGTGTTGCACTCGCCGCACACACGCTTGGAATCTGGCGCACACAGGTGCGATTCATCGGCGCCGGAGCGATCGGAATTGCCGCGATTTACACACTGGCAAGACTCGCGAAGCCCGTTGTCGGCGGCCTGGTCAGCACGCTCGCCAGTTCTCGCGCGACTGAAAGAGAGGATGATCGCGACCGCGACCTGTCAGGTACATGGATAATCGGATTGACTATCGCGTGTCTTGTTATCACAGGCTGGCTCGCGTTCACGTTTGCGCGCTCGACCGTGCTGGCGCCCAATGCCATCACTCTTACACTCATCGCCATCCCGTTTGTTTTAATTGGCGGTTTCCTGATTGCGGGAGTTTGCGGTTACATGGCCGGGCTGATCGGCGCATCGAACAGCCCGATCTCAGGCGTCGGCATTTTGTCGATCGTGGTATGCGCGTCTTTGCTCATCATGGCCGTCGCTCCGACGGAAACAACCCAACCAGCGCTCGTCGCATTTGCACTCTTCATCACCGCGATCGTCTTTGCGTGCGCCACAATCTCAAACGATAATTTGCAGGATCTGAAAACGGGCCAACTCGTAGGCGCTTCGCCCATGCGACAACAGATCGCGCTGATCGTTGGCGTTGCTGCGGGCGCGTCCGTGATCCCGTTTGTACTAAATCTGCTGGCGACAGCTTACGGTTTCGCAGGCGCCCCGAACGTCAACGTCGTTGCCGAAAATCCTTTGCCTGCACCGCAGGCGACTCTGATATCGGCGTTGGCCCAAGGCGTGATCGGCGGTAATCTCGAGTGGAATATGATCGGTATCGGCGCACTTGTCGGTGTTGGTTTGATTCTGCTCGACACGATACTGGGCGCGGCGAAAAAACTCCGCATACCGCCGCTCGCAGTCGGCATCGGTATTTACCTGCCGATGTCTGCGACGTTCGCAGTGGTGGTCGGCGCAGTGCTATCTGAGTGGTACAGCCGCCGCGCCCGCCGGACTCCAAATCCCGATCGTGCTGAGCGACTCGGAACACTCGTCGCATCCGGATTGATCGTAGGAGAGAGTCTCTGGGGCGTGATCAATGCGGGCCTGATTGTCGGCCTATCCAACGACGCACCGATCGGACTTGTTCCCGCAGATTTCGCGCCTGGTCCATGGGTCGGAGTGATTGCATTCGTCGGCCTCATCATCCTGCTGTACTCGTGGATGCTGCGTCGATCGAGAGTGGCACCCGAGCGGTAGCCTACTAAGAGTTACTCGAAGGTCACGGTCAGTCTTCGGCTCAGTCGCACATTAACGTGATGCGGCTAATCGTTGACTTTTTGCGCGCCACGAGTTAGATCATCGCCGTCCTTTTAAATCCAATCTGAACGAGGCTCAATCATGACCACCTCTCGTCGCGACTTCCTTAAGTCGGCCGGGGTTGCTGCCGGTGCTGTTTCGATTGCTTCCCTGCCCTCCTGGATCAGCAGTGTCACTGCCGCCGAAGAGGCCGCTGCAAACGGAGTCGACAAAAATGCGCTCGCCGACATCGCGCTGAGCACGGCGCGTAAACTCGGTGTGACGTACGCTGACATTCGCATCAATCGTTATCGTAACGAGTCGATATCCACTCGCGAACAGCAGGTGCAGAATGTGTCGCGCGGTCAGAACTTCGGCTTCGGCGTGCGTGTGCTCTACAAAGGAACGTGGGGTTTTGCTTCGAGTCGCGATGTCACGCCGGAAGCCGTGCGTCGCGTCACGCAGCAGGCGGTCGAAATCGCTCGCGCAAACTCTGTCTACCAACGCAAGCGCGTCTCACTCGTGCCGGTCCAGAAAGTTGTCACTTCCTGGAAAAACTCTTTTGAAAAAGACCCGTTCGAAGTCTCTATTGACGACAAGATCCAGTTTCTGTTGTCGCTGAATGAGTCGGCGATGAAGACGAAGGGTGTCAGCTTCGTTAACTCGTTCATGGGATTTGTGAATGAGCAGAAGTTTTACGCGTCGACGGACGGCT
>DAIOGT010000177.1:0-10024 GCA_036745095.1 Pyrinomonadaceae bacterium | reverse complement strand
TGGCGAGCAAAATCGCGATACGCAAAACTGCGTTCGGCGATCTCGCGCACTGAAACAAAACTGCCGTAAGCATCGAGTAGATTGAGTAATGTTGTGTAGGTCGCGCGAAACTGGCTCACGAGCGGATCGGGTGGTGCTTTCAACAGTTGACCGATGCGTTCCGGATCCTGGTGTAAACCAGGCGCGGCGATGACAAAGCCGACGTTGTCGCGACCACGGCGACCAGCGCGCCCGGTCATCTGCTGCATTTCAGAAGCTGATAAAGTACGCCAGCCGCTGCCCGTCCGCGCGTCGGCGCCAGTGAGCACTACGCTGCGTGCGGGAAAATCAACACCCGCTGCGACTGTTGCAGTGGCGAAGATCGCGTCGAGCAGTCCAGCACTCATCAACTTTTCGATCACGAGTTTCCAGGCGGGAATGTGTCCGGCGTGATGCGACGCGACACCACCACGAATGATCGTGTCCCAGTGGCGATGTCCACGAACTTCCGGATGTTGTTCAACGAAGGCGCGCATGAAATCCCGACGTGCTTCGCGACGGGTATCGTTAGGATCGCGGCGCGTTAGTGCGGCCTCAGTCGCCGCCTGGTCGCAGCGACGGCGCGTCGGCTGGAAAACGATCGCAGGAAGCAGGTTGTAACCCTCGAGCGCCGCCAGCAGCGTTGCCGACGGCATCTCCGGCATCCGTAGTTTCATCTCCGTTCATCCGGGATTAAAGCCAAGACTTCAGGATTCATCCTTCCGGCCTCGTTCAGTAACGGCAACAAGCGTTTGTCCGGCAGCAACACAGCCGACCGCAAAGGCACCGGGCGTTTCATTGGACCAGTGATAACGCCGCAGCGAACGCCGCGAACTTCTTCGAGCCACAAAGCAAACTCGTGCGCGTTGCCAATCGTCGCCGACAACAGCAACAGGCGAATGCGCGGCGGCGTCAAAATGATCGCTTCTTCCCAAACGTGACCACGATCCTCGTCCGCGAGGTAATGCGCCTCGTCAAGGACCACGAGGTCCGCAGTGACTTCACTCCCACCACGCAACGAGTCGAAAAGCTGGTTGCGATAGATCTCGGTTGTCCCGACAATCAGCGGCGCTTCCGAGTTCTCTTTTCTGTCGCCCGTCAGTATGCCAACGTTATTAGGACCGAACTCGTCGATGAACTCCTGGTATTTCGAATTTGTGAGTGCCTTTAACGGCGACGTATACCACGCGCGCCGCCCGCTATTCATAAGCCGACGGATTTCCTCACGAGCAATCCACGTTTTGCCACTGCCTGTCGGCGCCGTAACCAGCACGTCTTCGTATTCCAAAGCGGCGAGGGCCTCGAGTTGAAACGGATCGGGCTTGAATGGCATGGCGCGTGGCGTGCCGATACCTTCAAGCAATCTTTTGGTTTCGCGCGACTGCGGAACAACGCGCGAGGGTCGTTCGTTAGCGTCATGGTCGCTTTTGCGAGCAGGTTTTCCCGGGCCACGGCGACCATGCGACCGCCGTTTGTCCCGATTTTTAGGGGTATTTCGGCGCATGAAGTCATTCTAACGTTGCGAGTGTGGCCTGCGAAGTGCTAACGCGAACCCTGAGAGTTACAATGGCGTCTAACACAGGACTGGATAAGAGAGATTTGCAGCATTAATCAGGATGGAGCTGTTCGAAAGGTTTGAGGTAAATCGCGACGCGCGGTGGCAGGTGTTAACAAAGCTCCTCGGCGCTTCGCTCGTCCTGCATCTGGCGTTCGTGTGGATGGTGATTTACGTTCCAGCGTTTCGCGACACGCTGAACATCGCAGCACTCGTCGCGAGCACAAGATTTGTAGACGAAGATTACGAAGCAACTCAGATTCGAGACGATGTCCAGATGGTTCAATTAGAGAAGTTTCGTTATCCGGATGGCTACTTTGCCGTCGAGTCAGCGCTCGCCGGAGGAGGTCCCGGACAAACACCTGCCGCGGATCCGTTCGCCCCGAAGATAATCTCGCAGGCGAGTAAGGAGCCGAAGGTCGAACTCGAAGTTTCTCCGTCGCCGAGTCCGGAGCCAAGTGCTTCTCCCGCGGCGAGTCCGTTGGCTAGTCCAGCGGTGTCAGCATCGCCATCCGCGTCAGCTATCGCGCAGGCGAGTCCTTCGAGTTCGCCACTGACGCCGGAAGAAGCACAAAAGGAGCTCGAGAAAACCGCCGAGCAAAACAACATCAAACTGCCCGAAGAGAACCAGATCAACAAGAAGCCGCTGAAAGATCTCGCGGCTCATATGAACGATTTGAAGAACCAGGGCAAGCTTGACTTGGACAAGCCGTTCGAAATCGTGATCGAAGCGGAACTGGATGAAAAAGGAAAATTGACGAACGCGCGCTTCGCGAGGAAGGAAGGCGACGAGATTCTTCAGGAACTGTTTAGCCGGATGGTTACCGCATTGAACGACAGCGGCTTACTGATTTTCCTACGGCCCATTAGCCAGGATAATCCCAACGCTACCGTGAGGATTACGGTTAAGCAGGGCGAGAAGGACGTGCTTGCTTCAGTTGCGTCGGAAGCGTCGTCGCCGCCGAATGCCGAGAGACTGGCGAGAGATTTCAACAACATGCTCTCACTCGGGGCGTGGGCGCGAGCAGGAAAAGATGAAGCGGAATTGATGAAGAATTCGACGGCAACGCCTGACGGCAAGAAGCTTGAAGTTAACTTCTCAATGCCGCGGCAAACTGTCGTTGACATGCTCAATAAACAATTAAAGCCCGGCGTTTAGGTCGGCGATTCACAGATTATTACTGATTGGCTACACTAATTAAGCTATGAGTTTCGATAAATTCCTTACTAAAGTTTTTGGCAGCAGCAACCAGCGGTTTTTAAAATCAATCCAGCCGATGGTAGAAAAAATCAACTCGCTCGAGTCGTCAGTAAAGGCGCTTTCTGACGACGAGTTGCGCGCACGCACCACCACCTTCAAAGAGCGCGTACAAACGGCCGTCAGCGACACCACCGACAAGGAAGAACGAAAGCGACGTGAACGCGCCGTGCTCGATGAGATCTTGCCGGAAGCTTTCGCAATCGTCAGAGAGGCAAGCGTACGCACGACGGGCATGCGTCATTTCGATGTGCAGTTGATCGGCGGCATCGTGCTGCACCAGGGCAAGATCGCGGAGATGCGCACAGGTGAGGGCAAGACGCTCGTCGCGACTCTGCCGTCTTACTTAAATGCGCTTACGGGCCGTGGCGGCGTCCACGTGATAACCGTGAACGATTACCTCGCTGCTCGTGACGCCGAGTGGATGGGCCAGATCCATCGCTTCCTCGGTCTCGAAGTCGGTTGTATTCAGAACGACATGGACGACTTCGAACGACAGGCTGCTTACGCTGCGGATATCACCTACGGCACCAACAACGAGTTCGGCTTCGATTACTTGCGCGATAACATGAAGTTTGACCTCACCACGTGTGTGCAGCGTGGTCATTACTTCGCGATTGTTGACGAGGTCGATTCGATCCTGATCGACGAAGCGCGAACGCCGCTAATCATTTCCGGACCATCCGACGAAGCAACCGACAAATACAAGAACGCCGACGCGATCATTCCGCATTTGAAAAAAGGCGAGGACGTTGACGGCAAGAAGACGGGCGATTACGTCGTCGATGAAAAAGCACATACCGCCGTGCTCACCGAAGAAGGTGTTGACAAGGCTGAGCGACTGCTGGGCGTCGGCAACCTTTACGATCCCTCGAATATGGAGTTGCTGCACTGCGTTGAGCAGGCGTTGAAAGCACATACGCTTTACAGGAAGGACCATCAGTACGTGGTCCAGGATGGCGAAGTGATCATCGTCGACGACTTCACCGGTCGTTTGATGAAGGGTCGTCGGTGGTCTGACGGTTTACACCAGGCGGTCGAAGCAAAAGAAGGCGTCGAGATCGAGAAAGAGAACCAGACGCTTGCGACGATCACGCTGCAAAATTATTTTCGGCTTTACGAGAAATTGTCGGGCATGACGGGAACCGCTGAAACCGAAGCAGCCGAATTCGGCTCGACGTACAAGCTCGACGTCATCGTCATCCCAACGCACATGCCGATGGTGCGTACAGATTTTTCTGACGTGATCTATCGCACGCTGCCTGAGAAATGGGATGCGGTGATTGAGGAGATCAAGGAGTGTCACGAGAAGGGCCAGCCGACTCTGGTCGGTACCGTTTCCGTTGAGAACTCCGAATTGATTTCCCGCCGTCTCAACAAGGAAAAGGTTGAGCACAACGTTCTGAACGCGAAGTATCACGAGCGTGAGGCTGAAATCGTCGCGCAGGCAGGACGCAAAGGCATGGTGACGATCGCGACCAATATGGCAGGTCGTGGTACCGACATTCTGCTGGGCGGAAATCCCGACTTCATGGCGCGCGAGTTTCTGAAGAAGGAAGAGATCGATCCTGACGACGCTACCGATGAGCAGTGGAAGATGGCGTACGCGCGTGCGAAACAGATCGTCGAGGACGAGCACAACGAAGTAGTGGGCCTCGGTGGCTTGCACATCATCGGCACCGAGCGTCATGAATCACGTCGTATCGACAATCAGCTTCGTGGTCGCGCCGGACGTCAGGGCGATCCGGGATCGTCGCGGTTTTTCCTGTCACTTGAAGACGATCTGATGCGCATCTTCGCCGGCGACAAGGTGAAGGCCTTGATGCAACGTCTCGGCATGGAGAAAGGCGTCGCGATCGAGTCGAAGATGGTTTCGAAGCGAATTGCCGCCGCGCAGAAGTCAGTTGAAGGTCGCAACTTTGAGGCTCGCAAACACCTGCTCGAGTATGACGACGTCATGAACAAGCAGCGCGAGACCATTTACGGTCTGCGTCGGCAACTGATGGAAGATCCGGATCAGCGTGAGTACTTGATGGGCGATCCGCCGTCGGCGGGTGTTGCCTACGATTTGTTGTCCGACCTTACCCGACAGTATTTGAATCCCGATGTGTCGCCCGACGACTGGGACATCGTTAACTACAAGATCCAGATCAAAACCATCTACGACTTAGACAGCGACAGCGAGCGCATCGAAATTCAAAACATGACTTCGCAGGAAGTAGTCGATGCGATTTGGGAACGGCTCAAGGTCAAGTACGAAAAGAAGGAACAACAGATTGGTCCGGAAGCGATGCGCACTTACGAGCGCATCATCATGCTCAACATCATCGACGCGCAGTGGAAGGACCACCTGCTTTCGCTGGACCACCTGAAACAAGGCATCGGACTCGTTGGCTACGGACAGAAGGATCCGCTCGTCGAGTACAAGAAGCAGAGTTTCGACCTCTTCCAGGAAATGCTCGATCGCATCGACACTACGACGATCCGATCGTTGTTCAATTTGCAGGTAGTTTCTGAACAGGCGCCCGAGACTTTGCAACAGCGGCGCGCGGCGCGGCGTCCGGCCTCGTTGCGATTCACCGGACCAAATCAAGGCGCGGCTCCCGCAGGCGAGGAAGACGGCAAGATAAAGACGGTCATCAGGGACCAGCCGAAAGTCGGTCGCAATGAGCCTTGCCCGTGCGGCTCTGGTAAGAAGTATAAGAAGTGCCACGGCATCAACGCTTAACAGGATAGGTCCTATCAACAGTAGGACCTATTTCATTTTCCCCCTTTGTCTTCCGAAACTACATCTACAAATCCCGTCGTTCAGGCCATCATAAGCGGGAGCGCTCCGCAGCCGGCACGTCTTGCTGCTGCGCGCGGAATGTTGCCATTGGCCCAGAACGATTTGCTTGAAGTTCTCGTGGCGCTCACAACAAGCGACGACGCCCAAATCGCGGCAGCGGCGACTGAGACGTTAAAGGATGAGAGTGCCGAAAATCTCTTGAGCGCCGCTTCGGACGAGGAGACCGCGCCAAACGTCCTCGCCTATCTCGCGACTCGCGTTGATGCGACACCGCAGCTTCACGAAGCGACCATCCTCAACGCGCAAACTCCGGATCACGCTCTCGCGAAACTAGCTGCTGCCACTCCACACAGCTCGCTTCTTGAGCTCATCACGATTAACCAGCAGCGACTGGTTCGATCACCCGAGATCATCGATGCGATTCTTAATAATCCCGCGCGCAGCAGCGAAGCTGAAAGACGCGCTCGGGAAACGCGTAAAGAGTTTTTCGAGAAAGAACGCGGGGCCCGCCAGATTGCCGACGAGCTAAGAGCGCGGGGCCAGACGGCGGCAGCAGAGTTTTTTGAAACCGCAGAATTGACGACCATCGGAGGCGAGCTCAGCATTGAAGACGCGTGGCTCATCGCTCAGCACATCGAAGTTACGGACGCTGACATCGACGATTCATGGTTGCCAGCTGAACGCTATGAGGAATTTTCCGAGACGTTGTCAGACGCGGCGGCTAACGCCCAGCGCGCCATCGAACACGAAAGGCTCGAATCGGGCGATGTCAGCGCGGAGCGTGTCTCACTAATTCGTCGCATCATGTTTATGAACACAAAAGACAGAATCAAGCTCGCGATGAAGGGCGATCGGGAAGCTCGCGGGATTCTAATACGTGATTCAAACAGAATCGTCTGTTCGGCAGTTGTAAAAAACCCACGCATTAGCGAACAGGAAATTGAGGGTATCTCGGCAATGAGGACGGTGGCCGACGAGGTGCTTCGGATTATCGCGCTAAACCGGACGTGGGTTCGTTCTTACGCGATTATTCATAATCTGGCTCGAAATCCTCGCACGCCGATACCGACTGCGATGAATATCCTCCCCCGCATCAGGACGAAGGATTTGCAAACCCTCGCGCAAAATCGAAATGTGTCAGAGGCCGTTCGCCGCCAGGCTTATCGGTTGGGGCAGGTTCGTGCTGGCGAATAACTGCCAAATTTCTTACATCAAGAAGCAAGAGATAAATGCCTGTTTTCCCAGGGTAAGCGTGAAGTTTTTAACTGCAGCCACCTAACTGTCACAAGAATTTTACAAAAACGTCGAGATTGTCCTTGACAGGTCACAGATTATTCGTATAATTTCCCACACAACGACATAGCAAGGGTTGTTGGATGGGGTTGCAAGCGGCTGGGAACGCGTATTTATTTGCTCTTATCTATACCCCGCATAACGCGCCGCCCGAATGGAATCGTCGTGAAGTTAGACGGTTCTCATGCTTTGAGCCACCCTGATTTGCCCGAACCTACCCCGTTACGCTTTTGCCCCGTCAGTTCCTAAAGAATTGACGGGGCGCCCTCTTTTAGACCTCGGATTTTTCTAAAACTGTTCTTGATTCGGATATGGTGTCTGAAGCTTGGGATGGAGGCTGAACCTGGCCACACATGCCAGCAAAGAGTTGTTCGTATTGATCTACCACCTTATCCCACGCGTAGTGAGTCTGAATGCGTTGTTGTGCGCGGTGCCTGTATGCCTGGACGAGCGAGCCATCGCGCAGCACGCGCTGTAACTTCTCGGCTAGATCAAACTCGTCGATGTACGGCACGCCGGCGTCGCCGACGACTTCAATGTTCTCGGGTGTAGCCAGCGTCAGGACACAGTTTCCATATCCCATCGCTTCGAGCAGGGCTGGGTGCGTCCCACCGACCTCGGTCGCGTGCACGTAACAATAGGCATTTTGCTGAAGCGCGCGATAATCCTGGCCAAATACAAAACCGGTGAAAACAATTCGTTTATCGCCGCGAGCGCGGGCCTTCAGACTGTTGATGTAATGCTCCGCGTACGGCGCATCACCCACAATCAACAATCGGTAAGCAGTTCGAACTTTCTTGAAAGCTTCGATGACGAGGTGAGCGTTGTTTTCCGGTTCGAGCCGTGAGACGTAAAGCACGTAACGGTTTGGCTCAACGCGCCATTTACGCACGGTGGCGCGATCAGGTCGTCGCTCGACTTCGCTGCCGTACGCAATCATCGTCGACGGGGCATTGTGACGCACGAGGTAGTAATCTTGAATCACCTGTGCGTCTGTCACCATCTCGTTTGGCAACAACGTTGAGAGATACTCGGCAAACCGGTAATACCGTCGTCCTAGCGACCCCCATTTCTTCCGTTTGTGCTCGAGCCCGTCAACGTTGATCGCGACGGGTGTTCCCGTTAGCCGAAGGATGGGAGTAAACGGAGCGTTGGCACAGTTGCAAATTAGCGCGGCATCGTATCGTTGAGAAACGGCGTGAATGGCGGAAAGAAATGTGTGAACGACCGTGTCGAAATACTTGTGCCTGATGGTCGGGAGCACCTGGAGTCTAACGCCGTGATACTTCAATTGTCGCGGCGAAACGTAGTGCGCTCGACAATAGACCGTCACGTCGTGGCCACGGGCGACAAGGCGTGTGGCGAGATGTTCGGCGAACGTTTCAAAGCCGCCGTAGCTGGCCGGGATACCTCGCGTTCCGAGAATAGCGATGCGCATCTGTTAGGAGTTTACAGGAACTCGTGCGACTTCTTCATAGACCGCTAGAGTTTTTTTTGCAGTCTCTCGCCAATTGAACTCACCGGCCCGTTGCTGTCCTTTAACGCTCAACTCTGTGCGGAGTGCCGAATCGTTTACCAATCTTTTAATAGCACCGGCAATGGCGTCAACATCGAATGGATCGACTGCGAGGGCAGCGTCTCCCACGACTTCGGGCAAGCTGGTCCTGTTGCCGACAATTACCGGAGCGCCACATTTCAGCGCCTCAAGCGGTGGCAGCCCAAATCCTTCGAAGTACGACGGGTAAACGAAGCATAATGCCCCAGAATAAAGTGCGGGCAGATCTTTTTCCGGAACATAGCCTGTCAAGATCACAGTGTCTTTCACGTTAGTCTCGTCGAGGGCGCGCAAGGTCTCGTCATAAAGCCAGGCGCACTTTCCGACGAGCACGAGTTTCGGCAGCTTATCCGCTGAGCAATTTCTTCGCAACGAAGCGTAGGCTCTTACCAGCCGAGCTAAATTCTTGCGAGGTTGAATAGAGCCGACGGAGAGAATGTAGTCGCCGTCTATCCCGTAATTGTGTCGCACCCGTTGCAGTTCCCTGTTGTCGGTTATTGGACCAAAGTGGTCGGGCGCCGCGAGTGGTATCGCAGTGACGCGATCAGGCTTGATACCGTACGTCTCGATAATGTCGCGGCGTGTATGTTCGGATAGAGAAAGGATACGCGCGGCGCGGCGGGCAGAATGCCGCACCGTCAAACGCAACTGTGTTCGGCTGCGACGATTGAAAGTGTGCGGTAGATGTTCGAATGAGAGATCGTGAATGCTCACTACGACTGGACAAGGGCAAAACGGCGGCGCCGTAAACTGCACGTGCAGCACGTCAACGGGATTTTTGCGGAGCTCAGCACTGAGTGTAAGCGGAATTCTGATTAAGGGCGTATGTGGGAGTGTTGAGCGAACTTTGAAGTTGGGCCAACGGTTGGAGAAGCGTTCGCGTGCTTCATTAGTGGTTACGTAGATTGTGAAGTTATTGACGCTGTCGATCTGAGCCAGGGCTTCTATGAGATTGACGGCATAACTTTCGTTGCCACCGAGCTTGGTCCCGACAGTGTGAGCATCGATCGCGATCCGCACTTTGCCTCAAAATGTTTTACCCACAAAAGGCACAAGAAACACAAAAACCAGAAGGAGTATTTTGTGCTTTTGTGCCTTCGTTGGCCAATTTATTTCTTGCCGGCTGCGGAAGCGTGGGCGTCATCACTATGACCGCGCGTGTCGCGCTCGCGGATACGAGCGGCTTTGCCGCGCAGCCCGCGCAGGTAATAGAGCTTGGCTCTCCTGACGCGACCTCGTTTCACGAGGTCGATGTGGTCGATGATCGTCGCGTGCAGCGGGAAGATTCTTTCAACGCCGACGCCAAAACTCGTTTTTCGGACAGTGATGGTTTCGCGAGCGCCGCCATGTTTACGCGCGATTACGACGCCCTCAAAAGCCTGCAATCTCTCTTTGGTCTCGGACTCCTTAATCCGCACGTGCACGCGGACCGTATCGCCTGGCTGAAACTGTGGAATATTCTTACGCAGTTGCGTATCTTCAATTTTGTCCAATCGATTCATTACTCGATGCTCCTTAAATCCGCTTTATTCTTTCAGCAAGTCAGGACGCTTACGC
>DAIOGT010000176.1:0-10086 GCA_036745095.1 Pyrinomonadaceae bacterium | reverse complement strand
AGAGTGGCAGTCTTCGAGTAGTCAGCTCCCGCCTTCTTACCCATATAGAAGCTGATAAGAAACATCACCACGAAATAAATGAGCAGCGGTATCGCGATGCGAATCACGTCGAACGGCAATTGCACGATCAGATTGCCCTTCAGACTGAACATCACCACGATCGTGAATAAAAGCGCGATGAGTGTGAGCGGACTGATCGCGGGAATGAAGACACTGTGGTACCAATTTTTTCCCTTGACCTTCACCAGCACGAGGCGCGTGAGCATGCCCGCCAGGAAGGGAATGCCGAGGTAGATAAGAACGCTCTCGGCGATTTGACCGATGCTGATCTGGACCACGCTCCCGGAGAGCCCAAACAGCGGAGGCAGCAATGTGATGAATATCCAGGCATAGACGCTGTAGAACAAGACTTGAAAGACGCTGTTGAAAGCTACCAGCCCGGCCGCATATTCAGTGTCACCCCGAGCTAGCTCGTTCCAGACGATCACCATTGCGATACAACGCGCGAGACCAATCATGATCAAGCCAACCATGTACTCCGGATAGCTACGCAGAAAAATTATTGCGAGCGCAAACATCAAAATGGGACCAATAATCCAATTCTGAATCAGTGATAGACCGAGGACTTTCCGATTTCGGAAAACTTCGCCGAGGTTCTCGTAGCGCACTTTTGCCAGCGGCGGATACATCATCAGTATCAATCCCATTGCAATGGGAATGTTGGTAGTTCCAACCTGAAAACGATTAATGAAAGTCTCGACACCGCTGTTGGCGTAACCAACGAATACGCCAACAGCCATCGCCGCGAATATCCAAAGCGTCAGATACCGGTCGAGGAATGACAACCGTGCGCGACTTGTTGGCACACAGTCTGTCGCACCGTCATTGGTTTCTTGTTTCATACGACTCGAGTTACGCCTCTCGGCTGTTTTAAGCTTTTTGCGCACGTCACCAAGTACTTCTCGCGACGCGCTAGGAAGCGTCACAATTTCGACCGAGCCGAACGGTAGTTATGATGTCACGGCGTCTTTCAAAAACATTGTTCACTTAACGGCGAAAACCTTGACGCTGGCCGCGTAGTCGTTAACGTTGTAGCGACTAAGCAGCTCTGAAAATCCCTGCTGCGACTCGGACGGCGCACAACAACTCGCAGCCGGCGCAGGCGCACAACAACTCGCAGCCGTTGTTGCTACTGATTCTCTGGGAGCGATTTCTGCCGGCGAACAACAACCCGATTGGTTTTCCAATTTCGCGTATGCGTTGAGATCTGCAGCGGAATCGATAACCTCAACATTTGAGAAACCCGCCTCGAGTAATCCTTGTTTGTAGTCGGCAATTGAAATGGCTCCCGCAATACAACCGGTGTACGCTGCAATGTCGTTCGCCACTTCCGCCGGCAGTTCTTTTTTAAGCGCGATATCACTCACGGCTACGCGACCACCAGGCTTAAGCACTCTGGCCATTTCCCGAAAGACCGCGGTTTTGTCGGACGCGAGATTGATGACGCAATTGCTAATCACACAATCAACTGAGTTGTCCGGCAGTGGTAACTTATCAATGGTTGCGAGATGAAACTCGACGTTCGTGAATGGCTCGCCGTCGTTTCCACGCTCGGCGTTGCGTCGGGCGCGTTCCACCATCTCTGGAGTCATGTCAATGCCGATGGCACGTCCGGTTGGTCCTACTTTTGCGGCAGCGAGAAAGACATCGAGACCACCACCAGAACCTAGATCGACAATCGTTTCGCCCTCTCTCAGATTGGCCGTAGCCGTCGGATTGCCGCAAGACAACCCCATGTTCGCCTCGGCGGGAATAGATGCGAGTTCTTCAGGCGTATACCCAAACGCTTCCGCGACAGCACGAACGCCGTCATGTTCGGACGATAAGCCGGTTAATGCCACCGAGCCGTACTTCGATCGTACGGCTTGTTCAATATTTTCTGACATCTCTCAACCTCCATCTTTTTTAACGATTCGCCTAACATACGCACAGGCGAATATGCAAACGCAGTATCCGCCAGATTCGCACATATGTCAAGGCGAATATATGACGGTCAGCCGCCGAAAAATCCCATCGCGGCGAAGGATTCCTTCAAGTTACAATGCGGGAAAATTAGCTAACTGAACGAAGTGGGGTTTTTATGAAGAGACTGGTAGTGCTATTTGCAGTGATGCTCGGTGTTTTTGGTGTTGTGAGGAGCTCGATTCAAACTGCTGTGCCAGCTCAGCCGGACATAGCCGCCGCTCGCGTCCCGCTCGAGAATTACATCCAGGGACACGCGACTGGCAATGGCGACTTCATGCGCAAGGCTTTTCACCCCGACGCGAAGGTGATGTCGTTTCGTGATGGAAAGATGGCGAGCCTGACTGTCGAGGAATTTGCTTCTCGTTTCAGCGGCAAGCCGGCAGCTGACGAAGCCCAACGAAAGCGACGGATCGAGAGCGTCGAGATTACTGGCAACGCAGGCTCGGCAAAGATAGTGCTCGACTATCCAGTAGTGACATTCACTGACTACATGTCGCTGCTAAAGGTCGGCGACGAATGGAAGATCGTGAACAAGGTTTTCTACGCTGAGCCAAAACCAAAGCAATAGTTACTAAGCGACAGACGGCGCAAAAAACACCAAACTCACGAGTAGTGGTAATAAAGGTCGGGATTACGCCACTTACTGAATTAGTAACCGGGATCGTCGGCTGGTTACTGACCACTCAATCTCGAGGTGCCAAATGAATACTTTCCAAAAACCTCTCGCGCTTTTCCTCGGCGTTTTCCTGCTAGCGTCCACGTTTTGCCAGCCCGTACAGGCGCAGCCCACGCCCGCCGCGGATGCGCGTATCGCGAGGCTCGCAGGGCTCGCAAAGGTATGGGGCACGGTGAAGTATTTTCATCCCTATCTCGCTTACCGCGACATCGACTGGGACAAGGCCCTCATCGAAACAATCCCGAAAGTTAACGCCGCTAAGACCGCGCAGGATTACGAGTCAACCATTAACCAGATGCTCGCAGTGCTGAACGACAAGAGCACGCGCGCCGAAATCGACGCCGAAACAAAACCGGCTCGTCCATCAACCGCCGACGCGTCGAAACTAGTCCGTTCAGAGAACGGCGTGTTGATAATCGAAGCTGCACAAATCGCCCGGACACTCGCGCATGACTTTGGTGCACTCAATAAGCTCGTAACCACCATCAATCAATCTTTTCCAACCGCGGGCAGCGTAATCTTCGACGCTCGCAGCACGACAAAAGCCAGCGATATGGAGGCATATCATTTCGATAATTTCGTGCGCCAGACGCTCGGCGGAATGTTGGACCAAACTGTCGTACTCGGCGCGACGCGTTATCGAATGCACAACGGCTACGCCACGCAGACCGGCGGCGGCGCAAACTTTTACTATTCAGCGCTGACCACCTCTGCGCCACAAACGATCGCCGGACGAGGTAAAACGAAAACTCCGCCAATCGTCTTCATCATCAATCAAAACTCGCCTTCGTTCGCTGACATTCTCAGTGGTCTGCAGTCCGCAGGACGCGCAGTCGTCGTACAGGAAGGTGAACAGCCGGCGAGTGATACGTTGACGATAGATCTTCCCGACGGCGTGAAAGTGCGAATGCGCACCGTTGAACTCGTGAACCCTGACGGCTCAATCGATCTTCAACCTGACATCACTGTCGCAAGCGGCGCAACCGACGATGCGGCGTTCAAAGAAGCGCTGCGCGCTGCACAGGAAAAGAGAGTTGCGCAAAAGCAAAGTCGCGCTGCCTCGCCCGCGACCACACAGACCGCGCAGAAGGACCAGCCGTATGCGGAAATGGTTTTTCCCAACACCGAATATCGTCTCCTGGCGCTGTTTCGTTATTGGAACGTGGTCAACTATTTCTTTCCTTACAAACACCTGATCGGCGATTCGTGGGAAACTCTGTTGCCTCGTTACATTCCGAAGTTTGAAGCAAACAAAGACGCAGCGGACTACCAGTTGACCGTGCGCGAACTCGTTACCGAAATGCGCGACTCACACGGCGGTCTGCGAAACGCAAATGCGGCGACCGAAAGGCTTGGCACGCATCTGCCGCCCGTGCTGTTGGCCCACATCGAGAACAAGTCCGTGGTCACAAAAGTTTTGAACGATAAGTTACCCATTCGGGTTGGTGATGTTGTTTTGGCCGTCGATGGCGAACCGGTAGAAAAGAAGCGCGAATTTCTGACTCGTTACACGTCTGCGTCAACGCCACAGTGGCTAATGAAGGGCGTGAATGGGCGCTTGCTGCTTGGACCAAAAGACAGCGTTGTGAAGCTGAAGGTGCAGGGAATTCGTGGCGAAGCGCGCGACGTTGCACTGGCACGATCAGAATCGATCACAGATCCCAAGTGGGCTGGAATGATGGAACGTTCATCGCCGGTGATCCAGTTGTTGCCGAGTGGTTACGGCTATGTCGATCTCGATCGTTTGCAAGCGGGGGAAGTCGATAAGATGTTCGACACCATCAAAGAAACGCCGGCCGTAATCTTCGACATGCGTGGCTATCCGAATGGGACAGCGTGGTCCATCGCGCCGCGTCTAACCGACAAGGGAAACGTGGTAGCAGCACTCTTCTCAAGGCCGATTCTGGAGGCCACCAGTCTGACAAACGCAGAATTGGCTGACTCAGCCAGCTACACCTTTTCGCAAAGAATTCCCGACGGGCCGGGCGACGTATATAAAGGCAAGGTCGTGGTCCTGATAAACGAAGACGCGATCAGTCAGGCCGAACACACCTGTTTGTTTTTCGAAGCCGCCACCGACGTCACATTTATCGGCACGCCCACGGCAGGTGCAAATGGCGATATAACTTTCATGGTGTTGCCAGGTAACCTCGCGGTGAGTTTCAGCGGACATAACGTGCGCCATGCAGATGGCCGACAATTGCAGCGCGTCGGAATACAACCAACGATAAAGGTAGCGCCGACGGTTCGAGGGCTGGTTGACGGGCGCGATGAAATTCTCGAAGCCGCGATCAAGTTCCTCCAGAGCCAGCCGAACCTCCGCACGCGCAGCAGTCGGGCCCTGGGCGCAAAACCTTAACGAACTCAGGCGTCTCGTAGTAAACTTTCCAGCGCTTTGCCCAGAAAACAGTTCGAACAATCAGGAGGTCGCCTTGAATAACATGTTGCGCGTTACGTGTGCCTGTGTGCTCTTTCTCCTTTTCGCCAACACTGCAATCGCCCAGGACCAGCCGACGCTCGCGAAAGACACGCTTCAGATCACCGCATTTACAGTCAACTCGTATAAAGGCAACTACGACGTTTGGAGCTGGTTGCCGCGCATGCAGTTTCGCGTTAATGGTCCAATCGCGAGTGGCAGCCAGATCTACGTGCAGTATTCACTGCCGACTGGACCGTGGGTGAAGTTTGACTGCGACACCGGCAACATCGAAAAGGGTTACTGGTGGAAGACGGAATGTGGTGGCCGAGACATCGGCGAAGACAAGGCGAGTCTTTACACCGGGCCGGTTAACTTCGTCATTAAAATGCGAAACGAGCTGCAAGGCAGTGATACAACGCTCTTCACCGGCAAGATGAAAGTCGCAAAAGCGAAATCAAACGAGGCGGGACCCAAAGCAGCGAACAAGTTTGTCTACTTTGTGGACCACGATTGGAACCTTCCGATCGGTTACGTGTATCTGACTCCGCATGACGTGTATGGTTGGAAGTTGCCCGATTTTAACGTCGCGTTCTGGGTGCGCGGCGATGCGTACAAATTCGATCCGCACCTCTTCTACCAGGGCAAAGAAGTTGGCAAGAAGTTTTTGGACGGCATGGAGATCGCGAAGGGGAGTTGTGGGGCGAAGGTGGAGAACAACACGACTCATTACGTCGAGGAGTCTATGCCACAAAAAGCAAAATGGGCGCGCGTCGAGTGCGGCTTTCCAAACATTAAAGGCAGCAACACGACGGACGACTCGACGACAAAGGACATCTTCACGCTTGCCGCGAATCCCGGTGAATACGAATTCAAGCTGCTTTGGAACAACAAGCTTGCTCGATCTATGAAGTTCACGGTGCAGCCGGGCGGAAAGTTCGACAACGGAATCGCGACGAGCAACCAGCTCGGTAGCGACCGCGTGATCGTGCCGGTGCAGATCCTCGGCGACCAGGACGGCGCGTGGAATAAAACGGCGTGGCAGACGGATGCGTTCTATGGCAATCCGTTAAAAGGTTTCACTCCAATGCCATAAACAAGACTCACAAAAAGCTGTCTTTTGTGATTTTTGTGCCTTTTTGTGGCTCAATCGGGCTGCTGAGCGCTGATGCGCGTGGCGGTGCGGGCGAGGCTAAAGAGAACGAACCCGAGCGCGATGCTCGACGCCGCGAGCACAACATAGATCAGCCATGGCACGCGTTCGGTGAGTGGCTTCGGCTCCGGTTTGTATTCGAGATTTCCGACGACGTTGCCGAGTCGGCTAGGTACGGGCTCCCTGGAAAGTCGCGCCGCCACTTCCTTTTCGAAGTCGTAATGTGGAGCAGCAACAGTCTCATTACCAAAGTACAACCGCAGCGGTTGCGCAACCGGTGGCCTCAACTCGAACACGAGCTGACGCGCCGGTGCGCTCGCCTGTATCGCTGTGATATTCAACGTCGGATTGCTGTAATCGGTGATCTGAAGCCGCAGCTTGCGCACAATCTGTTCCTGGTTGAAAACAATTACGCGCGCTTTCTTTTCATCTCCGGAATGACGCGTTAGGTCGCCACTCGCTATCAGGCGCACGTTCTGTGGATCGTCGATCGCCTCCACCTGAAATGGTCGCGAGAAAGAATCCTCAGCGATCTCGAGACTGAGACGATCACACGGCACGCGCCCGCCGAGATCGAGGGTCCACACCGTAGCATGCGCGCCCTCATTGCGTTGCAACTGGTACGACGGCACCGGCACGTTCCACGTCGACGGCCAGCCCTTCTCGCGTACTGCCATCATCACCTTCACACTCGTCACCTGCGGCGTGTCACGATCGGTGATCGGATCGCGCGAAACTCTCACGCGCAGGTATCTATAACGACTCATCGGATAGCTGACTCGTTGCGACTCGGCAACATTGTTCTGCGACGAAAAACTGAAAAGCACGCCGTCGCTACTCAGCGTTCGCCACTCTCTACCCGAATCACTCCCTTCGATCACAACCTGGCGCCGGAAGTTAGTGCCGTTGGTTTCGACCTCGATCTCGTTGTGTTCGCCCGGATTTTCGCCGAGGTCTACAGACACTTCACTCGTCGATGGACCAGCAAATCCCTGATTAAAAAGACGCGTGGGAATCTCCCGTTTTTCATCGATGTCACGGCGGACGCGTATGGCAAATGGAATCTCCCGGTTGGTCGCGTCAAAAAGGCGAAGGTCGGCAAGGTCGGGGCGAGCTTTGTCCATGATCGGAAGCGGCACGATGAGGTCATAGAGTTGACCGTCCGTTCTTTCCGGCGTTACCTCTACGTAGTAGGGCCACAGCGATAGAGACGTTTGGGCAGCCACTGAAACGACAAAAAACGTCGCCGCGACGAAGAGAATACTTGTCACGCAATGGCGCTGACGCGCAAAGTGAAGAAGCCTCATGTCAATGACTCCCGCGAATGAAATGCCCTGTGATAACCCCAGGCCACCAACAGCAACAGAATGCCGAGGACGAAGAACACGATGATCCGGTAGATCTGCTCGAGCTGTGCGATATCGACCAGCATCGCCTTGACTATCGTCAATGCAAACAGCACGAGCGAGGCCCAGCGGATCACCGCCACGCGACGCACGAAGCCGAACGCCGCGAGTGCGGCAGCATACGCGGCCCACAGCACTGAAAGCGCCATCTGGCCCAGCCAACGTTGATGTTCTGCGCCTTCCGATGTTTTTTCCGCGACCGCGCGGCCAATGAAATACGTCTGCGCTTCAATTGAGATCAGAAGCCAGAAGGCAACGGCGGCACACAGCGCGATCACAAGCTTCGTGAGTCGCGCGTCGCCGAGCTTTCGTTTACCTGCACGGTCGAAGAGATACACAGCGGCGAGGTAACACCCAATCACCGCAAGTGACGACAGAAAATATCGATTGAAAACTGGAATGAATGCCGGGCGATGACCGTAAGGTGTGTCCCAGAAAAGAAACTTGAAGAACGCGAGTCCAAAGAGGACGAATGCATGCACCCGCAGCCTGACAGATCGAATTTCAAGGCCGGCCCAGAGGATGGCAACGCCTTCAACAGCCCACGCGATCGTGATCCAGTTTGAACGCAACTGAATCGGAATCGCGATCGTGACAAACGTGAGGGCAACGGCGATCAGCAACAGTATCTCGCGACGTTTCATGAGGCCGCGCCACAACAGGATCTTCGCTATGCCTGCGTAGAGCAACGCCATGACAATCGCAAATGCGCCCATCCAATCGTGATGAGTCGGGTTGAGCAGGTGATACGCCGTTGCATAAAAGACGAAGGGATTGACAAGCAATAGCAGTGCGTCTTCGAGTGTCGCCGTCTCGCGCCGGATCAGTTCGCGTGCCAGATGAGCCAGAAGGAAGAGCAGGAATATCGCTGTTTGAAAGATGAGAACAGCGCCACGTTTTTGGTGATGGTAATTTTCGTCGTACCAGATCCAGAAAAGTAACTGAGTACCGAAGTACGCGATAGAGCTCAGTCCGCGCCAGTGTTTGAGAAGCGCGAGGGCTCCGGCATCGAGCACGATTAGATACGCGAAGAATGATTGATACTGATCGCGACCGGAGTGAAGCAGAACTGGTGTCAGGAATCCGCCAATCAGGGCCATGATCGCGATCGCGGGAGCGTTATAAACGAGCGCGAGCGCGGCTGCTTCAGCCATCAGTATTGCGAGGAAAGCGAAAGCGCTTTTCTGTCCAACCAGATGGTAGTAGCCGAAAGCCGCATAGGTCGAAAGGTAGAGCAGCACGATGCCGCCCGCAGTCAGGATCTGAGAAAAGACGCGCCAGCCGCGCTGGTGATATCTGAAACCCGCGAGTGACATCGCGATTCCAAACGCGACGCCGATGGCAACACGGCCCAGTTCGCCAATCCAGCGATTGTCGAATGCATACTTCAGAAAGAACGCGGTCGCGAAAAGAATCAAGACGACCGCCACCCATCCAACGCCGCGACGTCCGATTATTGATTCGAGTTGATAGGCGCTGAGTGGTTGGAAGACTTGCCGTGGCGGTGGTTCCGGTTTGGGTTGTGCTCGTGGTGGTTCCGGTTGAGGCTGCGGTTTGGGTTCTGGTTCCGCTGCAACGGGCCGACTCGCGAGAGCGGCCTCGAGTTGAATGATCCTCTGTCTGGTCTTGAGTGAAATTACGAGAGCGACGATAGGCAGCACGATTGCGGAAATCGCTGCTATCAGAAACAGGATAAGGATCAGGACAAGTAGATCCATTCAGGCGCGAACAATATCACAGATCGTGTACAATGCCGTCGCATGACGAGGGAAGAGATCGCCAATACGATTAGCCATGGACTTGGTCTCGTGCTCGCGCTCGTGGCCGTTCCAATCCTCATAGCCGCCGCTATGCGCGCAGGCAACTTTCCGTTCACCGTGGGTGTGACCGTGTTTGGCGGAACGATGGTCCTGCTGTACCTCGCATCGACTCTCTATCACTGGCTAACACACGAAGGTGCGAAGCAGTTGTTTCGACTGTTCGATCACACTGCGATCTTCCTGTTAATTGCCGGAACATACACGCCGTTCAGCCTCGGCGTGCTGCGTGGTCCATGGGGTTGGTCCCTGCTTGCGGTGGTATGGACGCTCGCGGTCATCGGCATCACATTAAAGATCAAAAAGCGAACACGACACTCGCCGATCTGCATCGCGCTGTATGTGATCATGGGCTGGCTGGCGGTCGTGGCAGTCAAACCCATGCTGCTGCTGGTCCCTGTACCTGGGATTCTTTTAATAGTCGCGGGCGGACTCGCGTACACGGGAGGCCTCGCGTTCTTTGCCGCACATCGGATTCGTTACAACCATTTCATCTGGCACCTATTCGTGATCGCCGGCACCACGTGCCACTTCTTCGCTGTCCTCTGGTACGGAGCCTAGCCGCAAAATCTTTTAGCCACAAAAGGCACAAA
>DAIOGT010000175.1:0-10181 GCA_036745095.1 Pyrinomonadaceae bacterium | reverse complement strand
TCTTCAAAGGCCCGCTGCTCGCACAAATGGCTTACGGCGAGATCTCATTGCGCCAGGCCGGCGATATCGATCTATTGGTCTACCGCCGCGACTTCGTTCAGGCACGCGCGCTACTCGAATCACTCGGCTACGAAATGACGCCGGCATTGACACCCGCGCAGTTAGCATCACACCTGAACAATCACTGTGAGATTCAGTTTGTGCGTGACGAGTGGTTCACCGTCGTCGATCTGCACTGGGACCTCGCGCCGCGCAGCTTCGTCTTCGCAGTCAAAGTGGAAGAAGTGATGTCGCGACTGCAATCAGTGTCTCTCGCGGGCACCACCGTGGAGACTTTCGGCGCTGAGGATCTCGTGCTTTACCAGGCAATGCATGGTGCGAAGCACTTGTGGCGACGGTTGGAATGGATTTCGTCGCTCGCTGAGTCGATACGCGCAACACCGGAGATTAACTGGGACACGATCGTCGATCACGCGGCGAAAGCACACGCAACACGGATCCTCGCACTCGGATTACGACTCGTCGAAGAGTTTTCCGACGTCGCGATTCCCGCAGACGTGCTCGCTTCGATCGACGCGGATAAAGCGATGCAGCGAATGAGTGCGCAAATTCACGAACAGCTTTTCACAACATTTGGCGCGGCCGACTCGACGGAAACGAACCTTTACAACCTGCGCGTCATGGACCGCAAACGCGACGCCCTAATCTCAGCCCTGCACTCGATCTTCGTCCCGACGTTGCCCGACTGGCAGGCGCTCGCGCTACCCGCATCACTGCACTCGCTCTACTACGCATATCGCCCATTGCGCCTCTCGAAAACCTACAGCACCTCGCTCTGGCGAAAGTTTCGGCACGCCGCAGGAACCCGCGATGTATAAACCTCCGCTGAAGTGGGCCGGTGGCAAACGCTGGCTCGTCTCACATCTCGAACCGATCTGGGAGGCAAACGCCCAACGTCGATACGTCGAACCATTTTGCGGCGGGCTCGCCGTCGTTCTCGGACTGCAACCGAGACAAGCGCTGCTGAACGACGTTAATTCGCACCTAATCAACTTCTATCGTCACGTGCAAAACGGCCTGCGCATGCGTGTGCGAATGCGAAACGACCGAGAACTTTTTTATCGTCACCGCGATCGCTTCAATCGCTTGATTCGGCGCGGCAAAGCACACACGCCGGAAGGCGCGCAGTTGTTCTACTATCTCAACCGCACGTGTTTCAATGGTCTTTGTCGCTTCAATAAAGGCGGTGATTTCAATGTCCCTTTCGGAACTTACAAAGCGATCAACTACGTGCGCGATCTCTCGAATTACGCAACGTTGTTCCGGCAATGGGAGTTTAGTAACGTCGATGTTGAGGCGCTTCAGTTTCAACCGGACGATTTCATCTACGCCGATCCGCCGTATGATGTAGAGTTCACGACGTACAGTGCGGGTGGGTTTTCGTGGGATGATCAGGTACGTACGGCGAACCTGCTGGCGAAGCATGCTGGTCCAGTCGTCATTTCGAATCAGGCGACGCCACGGATCATCGAGCTCTATGAGGCGCTTGGGTTTGAGTTGAGGTACCTTGATGGACCAAGGCGAATTAGTTGCACTGGGGATAGAACAGCAGCGCGTGAGGTGTTGGCGGTAAAACGTTAGCCACGGATAGCACGAATAAAGATGGATCGAGCGTGGTTGCCGGATTTGATCTATGTGGACGGGCGCTTTCAGTCTGGTCGCGCGATCGTGTGCGACGACGCAGGCACGATACTGAAAATTAGTGATGACGCGCCGAACGCGATTCGATTAAAGAATCGAGCGCTGTTACCGGGCCTCGTCAACGCGCACTCGCACGCCTTCCAGCGCGTTATCCGCGGGCGCACGGAGCATCGCTCTCGTCACACCACCGACAGCTTCTGGACCTGGCGCGACCAGATGTACGCCGCTGCGAACCGGCTCGGTCCCGAAGAAATCTATGCCGCGTCGCGCCTCGCGTTTCTGGAAATGGCGTCGACGGGCATCACGGCGGTCGGTGAGTTTCACTACATTCATCACGCACCTGACGGCTCAACTTACTCCGATCCGAACCTGCTCGCGCGTGAAGTGATTCGCGCCGCTCACAATGTCGGCATCCGGATCGCGCTCCTGCGCGTCGCCTATGCACGCGCGGGATATCAAACTGAAGCCAACCCGCAGCAGGCTCGCTTTATCGAGCCGACACCCGACACTTATCTCAAACATCTTGAGCAACTGCTCGACGCGCCTGAGTTGAAAACCGCAATGGCGTGGGCCGGTGTGGCGCCGCACAGTGTTCGCGCTGTGCCGCTCGATTACCTCAAAACCATCGTCGCGTTCGCAAACGAGCGTGGTCTTCCCGTTCACATGCACGTCGCCGAACAGCCCGCGGAAGTCAGCGCGTGTATTGAAGAGTACGGCCGTTCGCCGGTCGCATTGCTCGATACCGAAGGGCTGCTGAGTAAACACTTCACCGCGGTGCATGCAATTCATGTGACGCCGAAAGCGATCGCGGCAATGGCACGCGCGGGGGCGATCGTGTGTGCTTGCCCAACGACCGAACGAAACCTCGGCGACGGTGTCGTGCCCGTTGATGCATATTTCGAGGCGGGCGTACGTGTGGCGCTTGGCAGTGACAGTCAGATCCAGATCGATCTGCTCGAAGACGCGCGCGAGATGGAGTATCACCTGCGGTTGCAGAAAACCGCGCGCAACGTGCTCGCCCCCGTTGATGACGACACGAGCTCAGCCCTCGCGCGCAGGTTGTTTGACTGTGCGACTGTGCACGGAGCGGAGAGTATCGGCTTCAATGGCGGAAGGCTGGAACCGGGTGCGCCGGCTGATTTTTTCACAGTCGATCTCGATGACTTGTCGATCGCGGGATCCTCGGTCGAAGATTTACTCGCAAACATTGTCTTCTCACTTTCGCGCACGGCGATTCGGGATGTGGTGGTGGCAGGCAACGAGGTTAAGAGATTAGACGGATGATTAAAGAGATTCTTGCGGATTTGGTACGGATTGATTCGGTTTCCTCGCGATCCAATGCCGAGATCATCGGCTATCTCGAAAGACGCTGTCAGGCCTTGAGTTTGATCACTCGACGCTTTCCGTACACGGATGATCACGGTATTGAGAAGATTAATTTGATTGCGTTGACTGCTGATGTCAGCGAAGTGGAGTTGGCCCTGGTGGGCCATACCGACACCGTTCCTTATGATCCAAACTGGTCCGAAGCCACTAATCTCACCGAACGCGACGGCAAACTCTACGGCCGTGGATCGTGCGACACGAAAGGCTTTATCGCCGCCGCGCTCACCGCCGTTGAAAACGTGAAAGCAAATAAACCCCTGGCCCTCGTATTCACAGCCGACGAGGAAATTGGTTTGTACGGCGCGAAAAAACTCGCCGAAGCAAAGCCGTTGCGCGTGCGTTACAGCATCGTCGGCGAGCCCACGTCGCTCAAACCAATTCGCGCGGGTAAAGGCTACTCGCTGGCCGAAGTGATCGTGAAAGGACGCGAAGCACACAGCGCGTATCCAGCACTTGGCGCTTCGGCCGTATTTCGCGCGGCGCGCCTCATCAATCGACTCGAATCGATCGCCGCTGTACTGACGCCGGACCAGCACGCTGCATTCGATCCTCCGTTCACGACGTTGAATATCGGATTGATTCGTGGAGGGTCAGCGAAGAATGTGTTGGCTGGTGAGTGTCGTTTCACACTCGAATGGCGGCCAATACCGACGCAGCCCTCGCAGCATGTGCTTGATCTTTTCAAGGCAGCAATTGCGGAGGAGATGTCGGCCGATCCGGATTTTCAGTGTGAGGTTGATGCGAGCCGGCAGGATACCGGTTTTGAGACTTCGCCTGACTCTCCGCTGGTCCAACTTCTGGAGAAGGCGACGGGACGTGAATCAGGTACAGTGGCGTTTGGGACCGAAGCAGCGCAAATGATGGCGCTTGGTAGCGAAGCTGTGGTGATCGGGCCGGGAGATATTCGCGAGGCGCATCGTACCGGAGAGTTTGTGCCGGTGGACGAACTTGAGCGTTGTGCAGTCGTTCTGAGACAATCCATTGAGCAATTTTGCTAACAATAATTTTAGCCGCCGATCGTCACGGCTCAACGCGGGTTACAAGGCAACCGCTCGCAGTAAAAGTCCATCGGAAGTTCAATGTCCTACATTTCTAAAGCTTTTCTCGCAGTTATCCTTTTATGGTCGTGTGTTCCCGTTTTAGGCCAGGACGCAAAGCCCCTCACGAACCAGGAATTCGTCAAACTCCTCTATCAACTCCCACGCAGCCCCGAAATGCGCGACGAGCTCATCGACCAGATCAGGCAGCGTGGTATCGGTTTTCCGCTAACCGACGGCATGCGCTCGCTGGTGGCTACCAAAAGCGGTAACGATGCTCAACTGCGCCGCACGCTCGAAGAAGCAGAGCGTCGCCGCGTGAACCCGACGGCTTCCACACTCCCTTCCGAAAGCGAGGGAGGTGAACTTCTCGAACGCACGCGCAACGTCACACTCGCCGCGGCGAATGCGATGCCTGACTTCCTCGTGAAGCAGATCATCCGCCGCTCCGTCGCTTACGGCAACACCGCCAACTGGATCCCGCAGGACAATTTGACGATCGCTGTCGGCTATCGCGCGAACGCGGGCGAGCAGTACAAAGTTTTGACAGTGAATGGAATGCCGGTCGGTGAGGATGCGGAAGCCAGCCGGGATTACAGCAAGAACAAGTACGTGCCGAAAGGCGCATCGTCGAGCGGTGTTGAATACATCTCCGCACTCGCCGACGTCTTTAAGCCCGAGTCAAAAACAGAATTTCGGATGGTCGATACCGACGTTATCCAGAGTCGAAGAACGGTTGTTTACGAATACGCTATAAAGCGAGAATTCTCGCGATACGAGCTCGGTGTAGTTGATCTCGACGCGCGAGCCGTCGTGGGCACGCGTGGCCGGCTCTGGATCGACCGCGAGCTGGATCGCGTGCTGCGGTTCGAGCAGATCGCGACGGAGATCCCGCCTGACTTTCCCGTCACCGCCGCACGCAGCTTGATCGATTACGACTGGGTAATGATTAACGAACGAAAGTACCTCTTGCCGACGCGCTCCGAGGTTTATATCACCAGCGTCAACCCGAAGTTTGTGGTCCAAAGCCGCAACGACATTCGCTTTCGGAACTATCAGAAGTTTGGTGCGGAGCTGAAGGTCGTTGATGAAGTGGGCGAAGAGGACGATCCGCCGCCCAAACCTCCCAAACCATAATTCGCGTTATCCGCGATTACACTGTCTACTAATGAGGACGCCTCACGGGCTCTTTGTTTCCGATAGTTCACACGCAAAATCAGAAATCCCTGTTTTTTCCCCTGCGAATTGCACGGTACGGGCCTTGCACCATCACTCGCCAGAATGAAGCCCAGGATTTTGATAGTTGATGACGATTCACAGATCACACAACAGCTCTACTGGACGTTGTGTGACGAGTACGACGTGGTGACGGCCAACGATATGCAGACCGCGATTCGGCGGGCGACGTTTTACAAGCCCGATATCACCATATTGGACTTGCAGATGCCTCCCGAAAAAGACTCGCCCGCCACGGGTCTGCGATTGCTCGAGTATGTTAAAGGCCACCTGTCGAACTCGAAAGTTTTGATCATGACATCGAACACTGAACCCGATGTGCGAAAGGCCTGCTTGAACGCAGGCGCGGATGACTTTTTCGCCAAACCCTTTGAGCTCGAAGAAATGCTGGCAAGTATTTACCGGTTGACCCCCGTTCATAGGCTGGAATTGTTCGCGCAGATTCTTTGACATCCGGACGCACACTCCCTTTGGCGTCCGTCCCAACACCGTGGATGAAACCCTCTTCTTCCAACGGTGTGCTCGATGGCCCCCGCTGGCGCGCCCAACACGCCCGCGGGGGCCGAATTTTTTCTCTCTTTGCGACCCTGCGCGCCTCTCTGCCATAATCAACTCGCGTAGCCGACCCAACAATGAGCGAAGCCAGCGATAAAGTGCTTGGACTGCACGAGCTCCCACTCTTTCCCCTGCCGGTGGTCCTGTTTCCCGGTGTGCCTTTGCCTCTGCACATCTTCGAACCGCGCTACCGGCAAATGCTAAGCGACATCCGTCTCTCGAAAAACCTCTTCGGACTTTCTTACCTCGATCCAACCACGTCGGAAAATGAAATTCCGCCGCAAGGTCACGTGGGCTGTGTCGCTGAAGTCACCGAGACACAAACATTCCCGGATGGACGATCAAACATACTGACGATCGGAGTGATCAGATATCGCATCGAGTCGTATGTCGAGCGTGGCGATCCATACCTCGTGGCCCAGGTCAGTTTTTTCGAAGACGAAGAAGAAGAGGAAGAACTGCTCGCCGAGCCGGCGAAAGACGTCGCAGAAACGTTCACCCGGATCGCGCAAGCCGTGCGAACGATCAACGACGAACGTGCAACGTTACCTGACATTTCGAATACGGAGCCACAGCGTTTGTCGTTTCTGGTGGCTGCGGCGATGGAGATCGAGGCTGAAGTCAAACAGGAGTTACTCGAGCTACGTTCAACCTCGGAGCGTTTGGAACGGTTGCGCGCGATGTTGAATATCGCCGTGAAAGGGTACGAAGAGCGCGCGCGCATTCACGAGCTGGCGAAGAGCAACGGGCACGGTGGCCGAAGGATTGAGATTGAATGACAAATGCGGTGAACATCCGCGTGTTGTTCTTTGGCGCGGCGCGCGATGCAGTTGCGGCTAACGAGCTTGATCTGGCGCTGGAGGCTCCGGCTACTGTGGCGAGTGCTTTTCTGAGTTTGAAGACGCGTTTCTCGCAGCTCGAGCGTTTCGGACGTTCGTTATTGTTTGCAGTGAACCAGGAATACGCCACACCGGACACGCAGTTGCAAGAGAATGACGAGCTCGCGGTGTTTCCGCCGGTCAGTGGGGGAAGCTCGTGTGACTACAGATGCCCGTATGATTTTTTCGAGTTAACGACTGAGGCGATCGATGTGGGCGAGGTGGCGCGACGCGTGGTGCTGCCGGAGTGTGGCGCAACAGTCACACTCGACGGTTACGCACGCGAGTGGACCAATGGCAAGCGGACACGTTATTTGATTTACGAAGCTTACGACGCGATGGCGTTAACGGAGATGCAGCGTCTGGGCGCCGAAGCACACAAGCAGTTTGAGATCGCGCACCTCGGCATCGTGCATCGCACCGGCCGCATCGAGATCGGCGAAACGAGCGTTGTAATCGCCGCCAGCGCCCCACACCGTCAAGCCGCCTTCAAGGCCTGCGAATGGGCCATCAAAGAGCTCAAACGCACCGTGCCTATCTGGAAGAAAGAGATCTTCGAAGACGGCGAAGAGTGGGTCACGCCGCAAACCGGTACAAAATAACTTTAGCCACAAAAAGGCACAAAAAGCACAAAATAAGTTAATGAAGTAAGGGCGCCCAATTCTCTTTGCGAAGAGTTCAGCGCCGGAACCTTTCCGAAGAGGTCGGCGCCTAAATCCTTTTTCCGAAGAGTTCGGCGCCTTAACTCTGAAAAACCTTTTGTGCTTTTTGTGCCTTTTTGTGGCAAATTTTCTGCGGCTCTTGCGGCCTAACTAGCCGGCGAGTCCTCGGTTTCTTCCTCCGCCGCGGCTTCAACCAACGAGGCGCTCGTCACTTTGTCGCCCGCATCGGTCTTGATCAATCGCACGCCCTGAGCGCTGCGACCAGTTTTACGGATGTCACCGGCCTCGAGCCGAATCAGCTTGCCCTGCTGCGTGATGATCATGATCTCCGACTCGTCTTCCACCGGAAACACCGCCACCACCTTGCCGGTCTTGTCCGTCGTCTTCATGTTAATCACGCCTTTACCACCACGCGATTGCAGTCGATAAGTCGTGATTGAAGTCTGCTTCCCGTAACCGAGTTCCGAAACCGACAGCATCCGCTCCTTATCCTCTGCTGAGACGGGGCAAACGGAGACAACATAGTCATCGGGACGGAGATCGATACCACGCACGCCGCGCGTCGCGCGTCCCATCGGCCTCACATTCTTCTCGTCAAACCGAATCGCGAGGCCATTATGAGTCGCGATAAAGATGCGCTTCGAACCGTCAGTCAAAACTACGTCGAGCAAACAATCACCTTCATCGACGTTGATCGCGATGATGCCGTTTGTGCGAATGTTCTGAAAATCAGCGAGCGACGTCTTCTTGATGACGCCTTTGCGCGTGACCATCACGACATAACGGCCTTCGGCAAACTCGCGCACCGGAACGACGCCCGCAAGTCTTCGATCCGACGGAATGTTGATGAGGTTCACCACCGCCTTTCCGCGTGCGGACGCAGCCGCGTCAGGCACTTCGTGAACTTTCAACTTATAGACCATGCCGTCGTCAGTGAAGATCATCAGGTACGCATGCGTCGAGGCGATGAACAGGTGCTCGACAAAATCGCCATTCTTCGCAGCCGCACCGAAACGACCTTTTCCCCCGCGACCCTGGCGCGAATAAGTCGTGATCGGCGTACGCTTGATGTAACCACTGTTCGTGACAGTGATCGCCACGTCTTCATCGGCGATGAGATCTTCGATCGAGAGCTCAACGCCTTCGTCGACAATCTCTGTGCGGCGCTCGTCACCAAAATCTTTCTTAACTTCTTCGAGCTCTTTCGCGATCACGCGACGGAGCGAACGCTCGTTGCCGAGAATCTCTTCCAGCTCCGCGATGTGTTTGATCACCTGCTCGTACTCGTCGATGATCTTCTGACGCTCAAGTGCCGATATTCGTCGCAATTGCAGATCGAGAATCGCCTGCGCCTGAATTTCCGAAAAGGCGAGACCTTCCATCGTCTTCTGTACGCGGCCCAGGTACGTCTTGAGCTGAACGTCAGACGGAACGCCTTTCCACGTTTTTACCTCGCTCGTAGTTTGCAACTGGCCCATCAGCCACTGTCGCGCTTCGTCAACCGATCGTGAATTGCGAATCAGGAGGATGATGGAGTCGAGCGCGTCGATCGCTTTCGTAAGCCCTTCGAGAATGTGAGCGCGAGCGCGGGCTTTGCGAAGCTCATACTCGGTGCGCTTGCGCACGACCTCGCGACGAAACTCGATGAACGCCTCGAGCATCTGCTTGAGATTCAGTACGCGCGGCTGCCCGTTAACGATCGCGAGATTGATGACGCCGAACGACGACTGCATCGGTGTTAGCTTGTAGAGCTTGTTTAGTACGACTTGCGGCACAGCGTCGCGCTTTAGCTCGACGACGATGCGCATGCCGCTGCGATCTGACTCGTCGCGCAGATCGGAGATGCCGTCGATCTTTTTTTCGTGTATTAGCTCGGCGATGCGCTCGAGCAAACGAGCTTTGTTGACCTGAAATGGAATTTCCGTGATGACGATCGCATCGCGCTCCTGGGCGCCACGGCCAATGCGATCGATGCCGGCGCGGGCGCGAATCTGTAAAACGCCACGACCGTCTTCGTACGATTTTCTGATCTCGTCGCGACCGTAAATAAATCCACCTGTCGGGAAATCAGGGCCGGTCACGATCTTTGTAAGGTCCTGGACTGTGGTCTCAGGATCTTTCAACAACGTCAGAGTCGCATCGACGATCTCAGTGAGATTATGTGGCGGGATCTTTGTGGCCATGCCGACCGCGATTCCGTCCGAACCATTGATTAACAGGTTCGGAACACGCGCCGGTAAAACTTTCGGCTCGCTGAGCGACTCGTCGTAGTTTGGCTGAAACTCAACTGTCTCTTTCTCGATGTCGGCGAGGACTTCATTCGCCAAACGCGCCATGCGTATTTCGGTGTAACGCATCGCCGCTGCTGCATCGCCATCGACCGATCCAAAGTTTCCCTGTCCATCGATGAGCGGGTAACGCATGGAAAAGTCCTGGGCCAGGCGCACGATCGTATCGTAGACCGGCATGTCGCCGTGGGGGTGATACTTACCGATAACGTCGCCGACGATGCGCGCGCTCTTCTTGTACGCCTTGTTGTAGGTATTGCCGAGCTCGTGCATGGCCCACAACACGCGCCGGTGCACTGGCTTCAAACCGTCGCGAACGTCCGGCAACGCACGACCGATGATTACCGACATTGCGTAGTCGAGATACGAGCGCCGCATCTCGTCTTCGATGTTTATGTGATTGCGTTCAGAAGTTGTTTCCATCTACTAGCCTTTCCA
>DAIOGT010000174.1:5561-10231 GCA_036745095.1 Pyrinomonadaceae bacterium | reverse complement strand
CGGAAATACCGCACCAATGATGAAGCTAAGATAAAGATTCCGAGCGCGAAAAATCACGTAATTCGTAAGGCCGTTCACAATCATCATAAAGACCGCCAGGCCTAACGCGAAATACCACAAAGCACGGTTGCTGCTAAGTCGAAATAAACGGTAGACGATGAAGAAGAAAAGTATGTAGTAGCCGCCGCCAATAATTGTCCAGGCCCAGAGCGGCGCCGAGTAGCGAGGAAACCGCAGCGTCGCGAAAAACGATTTGACGTTTTTCCCCGCGCACACGCCCTCTAAAGCAGCGGCCATCCCGCAGATGATAAGTGAAGCCAGCGCCGCGTAAATCGTCTTCATGCCGCCTCGCTCATAAACTCCGGTGTGATATCAATTCATTCATTGACTGAATTCCGACAAAGAGATTATGCGCTAAAACTTTGGTCAGTGCCTCATTCACAGTTGTGGGTTGTGGTCCACGGCTCTCAGCCGTTCGCAAAACTCCGATGTGATCATTCGAACGACGCTTACGGGAAAAGGCTTGTGGTCCCGGGTGTTTCTCGACACTAAAAAGTCAAAGACTATGCTTGTACCTGCTACTCACATCCGATAAGATTCTCAACAGCAATTATGTCTCCTGAAGCTCGCAGGTCGGCCTCAGTGAACTTGCGCGCCATTCTCGTTGTGGCCGCGCTGGTCTGTTTGTGTGTCTCAAGCAATGTGGGACTCCAGTTTTTTCCACTACCTGCCGTGACGAGTCAGGTCGTATTGCACGCTCAGCAGAATCAAGAGAGCCAAGCCTCGCATGCACCTCGAGCCGATGCTCAAGGTTCTCGGGTTCCGATGATGGTGCAATCCAATAAACGCACTGATAAGGATTCGCCTCAGTTCCACCCAGTTACAGCCGTTTCTACCGACGCGTTTAATCTGCCACGAGCCGTACGGCTCGCTATTGAAGTCGATTATCCCGTTTGCTTTCTAACTCCCGTTCCGATGACGCCCCATGCAGGGCGGGCGCCTCCCTCCTCAGTCTAAATACCAACGCAATCCCGGCTTTCTCTACGCTTAAATTAATTTGAGTGTGCAGAGCTCTATGTCCACCCAATCGGACTTATAGCGCACGCTCTTTCCAACAAGGAGTGAATTATGAGTAATAGTGCAATGCTAATATTAATGACGATTTTGGCGATTGGCGTGATCTTCTGGCTTGTTATCTACGCAGGTCGACGCGGAGAGATGCATCGCCAAAAGACCACCATTCGGCCGCCGGAGTCTCGCGGACATAATAAAGTTGGCTAGGCATCAATTTCTCAACTCGCTACAAGCCGGCACCCAAATGAGGCTTGTCTAATGAGTTGGGTAACCACGCTCGCCGCAGTCCGGGCCAGAGACTGCGGCGAGCTGTGGAAGAATTAAGGGAGGTCTAAATGCATTATCTGGAGGCTGCAACAACAGGTGAAGCGAGGATTCTCCTGACCCTCTTTATTATGCTGCTGGCGGCTAAGCTGATGGCTGAGTTGTTCGAGCGTATCCGTCAACCAGCAGTCGCCGGTGAAATCCTTGCGGGAGTTCTCATTGGTCCAAGTCTACTTGCGTTAGCCGCTCCATCTGAGATTACGGATTTGTTAGCTGAGATCGGCGTCATTTTCCTTCTCTTTACAGTCGGTCTTGAAACGAAACCGGCAGCAATTTTCAAAGTCGGAAAACAAGCGGCAATTGTCGCAATCCTCGGCGTTGTTGTTCCGCTATTATGCGGTTGGCTGTTGATGAAAGCCTGGGGGAGAAGCGGAATCGAAGCGTTGTTCGTGGGGACGGCCATGGTTGCCACGTCTGTCGGCATCACGGCACGTGTGTTGTCCGGCATGGGGCTACTTGACGCACCAACGGCTCGAATAATTCTCGGCGCTGCTGTAATTGACGACATTCTCGGGCTACTGGTTCTTTCGATGGTGTCGAGCATGGCGGCGGGTTCCGTTAACTATCTGGAGATTCTGACTACAGCAAGCCTTGCAATCGGGTTTACTGCATTCGTCACTCTCGTCGGCGCGCCTGTTGTGACGCGTGTTGCCCCAAGGGTGGAACAACTTCGAAGCGGTCAAGGAATATTTATTTTCGGACTTGTGTTGTGCCTCGGGTTATCGGTAGCGGCAACGTACATCGGAGTTGCCGCAATTATTGGCGCCTTTCTTGCCGGCATGGCCCTGGCGGAAGCGGCAGAAGACGCACCCAAAATGCATAGTCAGATGAGTGGTGTGACAGAGTTCCTCGTGCCTTTCTTTCTGGTAAATATCGGAATGAAGCTCAGCCTCGAGGTGTTTCGATCGCCATCGGTGATCATGCTCTGCGCGCTGGTGACTCTAATTGCGGTTGCTACCAAGTTGTTGGGTTGCGGTCTCGGAGCTTTAAACCTTGGCCTCCGGCGTGCTGCACAAGTTGGAATGGGGATGGTGCCGCGAGGTGAGGTGGGGATAATCGTTGCGCAGATCGGGTTAAGCCTGGCAGTAATTGGACCAGAGATTTATGGCGTAGTGCTCTTCATGGCCGTGGCGACGACCGTCATTGCGCCACCTTTCTTGAAACTACTTTACGCTAACGAGGAGGCGGCGCGTGGCGAGATTGGACCACCCGATGCGGGAGGAATCGTGGCTGCAGAAAGTTTCTGCAAGATTGCCTAAAACAACACGTTGACGGAAGGTTCCGGCGCCAAAGCACACGATTGCTTGGTCTATTTGTTGTAACGAGGCTAAACTGAGGCGAGGTGAACATGTTCTGTCCAAAATGCGGAGCTGATGCTCAACGCGCTGAGTCGTATTGCACCCGATGCGGTGAATGGTTGCCGGACCTCAACTCCCACACACGACCAGGATTGTTTCGAAAGCGAACGCGTGAAGAGAAAATCAGAAAAATGCGCATTTTGGAGGCGATAAGCGCCGGCCTCGCGCTCGCCGCAGCCGCCATGATCTTCGCGGCTCTTCGCGGCAGTGCTGACACACAATTCCTGTTCTTGTCGCTGCTTTGCTGTCTTATCATTGCGGCCTATCAAATGGTTAATTTCTATCTTGGAAGCACACTGCAAAAGAGGATCACGCAGAGTCGCATGCAGGAGGAGATTCTCACTGCCCAGACAGTGGGGCAGTTGGATGTCGGTGAGTCAACCACTTTTATAAATCGTCAGAGTGTGGTTGAGAACACCACCAAACACTTAGACGCCGTTCCGCGGAAAGTGAAGCGATAGAACTAAAACATAGCCCAGATCCGTAATGAACCCGCTCATCACAAACGACGCAATTGTGCTGGGCATCCTGATGGCCATTCTCGGGTTTGTCTTTATCACGGCGCATAGCGATGCTCCGGTCTGGAAAAGGTTCTACACCTACGTTCCGCCGCTGCTGTTGTGCTACTTCCTGCCTTCCGTCTTTAGCACTCTCGGTGTTTACTCTGGCGACGTCTCAAAGCTCTACACCATCGCATCGCAATACCTGTTACCCACCAGTCTGGTCCTTCTGACGATCAGTATCGACCTAAAAGCCATTGCGCGACTGGGCCCTAAGGCAGTGATCATGTTTCTCGGCGGCACTGTTGGAATCATCATTGGAGGACCACTCGCAGTGCTGATTGTATCCTTCATCAATCCGGAACTCGTCGGCGGACAGGGGCCAGAAGCCGTTTGGCGCGGCTTGACCACGATCGCGGGTAGTTGGATTGGGGGAAGTGCTAATCAAACGGCGATGAAAGAAGTTTACGAAGTTGGCGATCGACTGTTTTCAGTAATGATTGCTATCGATGTTCTTGTGGCAAATGTCTGGATGGCCTGTCTCCTGTTTGCAGCTGGTCGCGCAAAACAGATCGACGCGAAAGTAGGCGCGGATACTTCTACGATCGACGAAGTAAAAACAAAAGTTGAAGAGTTCCGTTCACGAATTGCACGAATACCGGCGCTGAAAGATATCATTACCGTGCTGGCGGTAGGCTTTGTCGTTACCGCAGTCTCGCACCTCGGCGCCGATTTAATCGTTCCGGTGGTTGAGCGTCGCGCACCCAACCTCGCGCAGTTCAGCCTGACGAGCAAATTTTTCTGGATCGTAGTGATCGCGACAACGGGTGGTCTGGTACTCTCGTTCTTCTCTCGCGTGAGAGAGCTGGAGGGCGTCGGGGCTTCAACTCTCGGTTCAGTTTTGCTTTACGTATTGATCGCGACTATTGGCATGAAGATGAACATCCTGGCCATCTTTGATCAACCGGCTCTCTTTTTAGTTGGCTCGATCTGGATGCTCTTTCATGCAGTGACAATGTTGCTGCTCGCGTGGCTGATCAAAGCGCCGCTTTTCTTTCTCGCTGTTGGCAGTCAGGCAAACGTCGGGGGCGCAGCATCAGCGCCAGTGGTGGCTTCTGCTTTCCACCCAGCGCTGGCTCCAGTTGGTGTGCTGCTGGCCGTGCTTGGTTACGCACTCGGAACTTACGGTGGTTGGCTGAGTGGACAATTAATGCGGATGGTTGCGCCTGAGTAACGATCAATCGTCCGTCGGCTTTAATCCAAACCACTGAAAAGCTTTTGCCGGATTTCCGTTCATCGTCACGACCTCGACGTCGTCGAGAGCCACCATTTCGAAGTCGCTAGTGAGTGTTTCGATCCAGGTCGGATCGTGATGGCGCACGGTGACGCCTTCAGGTAGATCGAAAACTCCGTA
>DAIOGT010000174.1:0-5461 GCA_036745095.1 Pyrinomonadaceae bacterium | reverse complement strand
GTGGCAACTAAATTTAGAAACTCTCTACGCCGCGGAAGCCTCCTTTGGCCGTCTTCATGATCCAGCCGAGCACGCGCGCGGTGTCGTAGCAGTAGCCGAGGATGTAGTTACAGGTCGAGAGACAATGCGCCGAGCACTCACGTTTCATTTCGTCGAGCTGTTTTACGTCAAACTTGTGATCGCCGACGACGCCCCAATCGTGGGTGGCTGAGTACATCGGGAAACAAGGAGCGAGCGAGCCGTCAGTGCGGATGATCAGTGAATTTTGACCAGCGCGACATTGCCACTCCGGGGCCTTTCCACGCATCAGCAGCTTCATGTCTTCCATGTGCTGGATCGGATTCACCATCTTGTAACCTTCGTTACGACGTTTATCGTTTAGCCAGTCGAGTAGCGCATCGACCTTGGGCCAGTCGTCGGGCGTGAGGTAAGTCTCATTCTCCGAGAGGTGCTTGAAGTGATCCTGCTCGGTCATCGGTGTCTCGTTGATGTGATAGTCAGTCGCGATGCCATTTGCGTGAGCAATTTCGGTTAGCTCTTTAACATCGTCCATGTTGTTATGGCAGATGTTGATATTGAACATCACCGTATAGCCGTACACCTTCTGCTTTTTGATGAGGTAATCGAAATAAGGTCGAATCGGATCGAGAGCTTTCGGCAGAGACTTGCGCTCCTTAACAGAGTCAACAGCGAGATTCACTGTCGCGAGACCGGCATCACCGAGACGATCGATTACATCCGGTTTCATCAGTCGTCCGTTAGTAGGCAGATATACGAAAATGTCCTTCTGCGCACTGTAATAGACGATCTTGTGAATGAACTTCGGCCGCAACAACGGCTCGCCACCCATCAGGGCTAGCACGCGGGATCCAATCGAGTGCAACCAGTCGATCGAACGTTTCGCAACGTCCTCGGTCATTCCCTTCACCTTGTTGTCGTACGACCAGCAATAGTGACAATCGAGATTACATTTCCAGTCAGTGAACAGGTAAGGAATGATTGGTCGCAAACTCTTTCTATTTTTTGGGTATCGCGATCGGAAATACGGCGCGCCCCACGTCTTCCACATGCGAACGCCATTCAGTTTCAGATACTGATTGTGCGTCATTTCTTTGGCGTCTGGTCTCTGTGGATATGGCGGCTCCGGCAGCATCTCCTCAGGTTTCGGTTCGAGATGTTCCCGGCCGGGTCGTTTGTAGAGTATTTGATGTAGCTGTGGCGCGATTCGAAACGGAGGTGCACTCGTTCCGGAATTGACGTCATGCGGATTAGTACTCATCTATTCAGTCCTCTGATGAAGTCAGGCATTCAATACGTAATGTCGGGCAAAACAGAAGGTATGTTGCCACAAAATAGCACAAAACGCACAAGATTTGTTGGACCGCTTGTGTCAGTTTATTGACTGTATGCGGTTATACCACGCGCTTTATCCATTCATCGCCTCGCACGGAGTGACGTCTATCAATTTCCCACTATCAGCGATTCTTATAGATTGACAACAATGGATATCATGCGATACTAAACAGCCTTCATTCCCCCACAAGATTGCATGAGCCACGATCCTGCTGCCAACCACTATGAAAATTTTCGGATTACGATACTTCGTCCTCCTGGTTCTCACCTTCGTCATCACAATGACCTCTGTCAATGGACAAGTGAGAAGCGAGTACCGCGCATTCTGGGTTGATACGTTTAATACTAATCTCAACAACCACACTGACGTCCTGACTGTCGTTAATAACGCGAAGGCCGCGAAGGCTAATGCCATCTTCGTACAGGTGCGACGGCGTGGTGATTCGTGGTATCTCAATTCGCTGGAACCCTTGGGAGATCGCGTACCGATCCAACCGGGGTTTGATCCGCTTCAGGACATAATCAACGTGGCTCACAGCGAAGGCATCGAAGTGCACGCGTTTGTGATCATGAGCGCGATCTGGGGACGTGCGCCGAATCTATTTCCACCCGAAAATCCAAACCACGCTTTTAATCTACACGGCGGATACGACGCGGCGACCAACACGATCATACCGGGTCCAAATAACTGGCTCACCCGCACTCTTCTTCCTGATACAACGCCCGGAAGCACGGCAATTTCATTCCAGGGTCACCGGTTTGGCAGCGACTTCTGGATCGACTTTGGTCATCCCGATGCTGCGGCCTACACCGTCAACGTCCTCAATCATCTCGTGCTGAATTACGATATCGATGGCTTACACCTGGACCGCATTCGTTATCCTGAACTTTCTATCTCAGGCCAAACACCTTCGACCGGCACGAATATCGGCTACAACACGACCAGCGTCGAACGTTTTCAACGACACTTCAATATCGCGCCCGGTAGTCCTCCTCCTGCTGCGAACAACCCGCAATGGAACCAGTGGCGACGCGACCAGGTCACAAACATTGTCCGTCGCGTGTATCTAAATGCGCTTGCAATCAAACCCAACTTGAAGGTTTCGGCAGCGCTGATCGCCTTTGGCGGCATTGGTTCAACTGAAAGTGCGTGGAACTCTGCGGAGGCTTTCTGGCGTGTATATCAGGACTGGCGGTCGTGGACGCAGGAAGGGATTATCGACATCGCGATGCCGATGGTCTACAAAGCGGAACACACCGCTACCGTGCGGCCACAATACGATCAATGGGACGCATGGTTACGCGGTCATTTATTTAATCGAGCGGGCGTGATGGGCCAGGGCTCATTTGTTAACGCGGTGGAGGGTAGTATTAGACAGACTCGTCGCACACTGACGCCGGCTTCCGGTTCCAACAACTTGAGTGGCGTCATCTTCTTTTCAATGGCGACCAGCAACATTGCGGTCGCGAGTAATCCTTTTGCGATACCTCCCGGCGCCACTCCAGCTCGCCCGTTCGCGGAATTTGCATCTGGTCTAACGACAGGAAAATCCGTGAACGGCCTCGTGCTTTATGAACCCGAGGGACTTCCACCAATATTCAGTGATCCAGCAACGGTCCCGACGTTTCCATGGAAGATCACGCCCACGCTCGGACATGTGAAAGGCGAAGCCCGGAACAGTGCTGGCACGGCGTTGGACACAGTTTCAGTTACGATTGAAAACCTCGAGACGCAGGCTACCAAAGCAACAGCGACCGATGGCGGCGGATTCTTTGGGGCTGTCGATCTAGCGCCTGGCCCATATCGAGCGCAAGCGGGTTCGTCGTATTTCTGCTTCAACGTATCAGCCGGACTCGTTGCGAATGCCGTGCAGGATATTCTCGCGCCTGAAACTACTGCAACTGTTCAGCCCGCTACACCCACCGGACAAAACGGTTGGTATAAAACCGCACCCACCATCACTTTGAGTGCGACGGATAACTGCTCCGGTGTTGGCACTAGTGAATATTCGGCTGACGCTGGACAAACGTGGCAAACCTACAACGGGAGTTTCGTTTTCAGTACTGAAGGAATCACCACGATTCTTTATCGTTCGAGGGATCGTGCGAGCAATGTCGAAACAGCAAAAAGCATTACGCTCAAAATCGATACAAGCGCGCCCGTATTTGCCTTGACCGCCACGCCATCGCTGATCTGGCCCGTGACCGGTGAGACGGTGAACGTCAGAATTGAAGGCACTGGGAGCGATTCAGTTTCAGGCCTCGCAAGCGTTAGCTACGTTGTTACTGATGAATATGGCACGCCTCTAACTCTGCCGGTCCGGACGCTGTCAGGCGGTTCAAGCATTTGGACTGAAGTGCTTGCTGTCGAAGCGCGTCGCGATGGGACAGATTTGGATGGACGCCTCTACGTCGTCACCGCAACTCTGACAGATGTGGCAGGCAACACGACAACGGTGACGAAGAACATCATCGTCCAGCACGACCAGGGAATATCACCATAGAGTGCCGGACGGTGTGTAATCGTCTGTGTAAAAAGCTCAAACTTTAACATTCGCGGCTTACGCCGGCGGCGCAACGCGGGTGGACTCGCGTGTTGCTCACCCTTTGTCCTCAAAATTTGAGGGTCTCGACGCCGTCGTCGGAAGTCGCGGTGGCCGAACGCCATGACGCTCGTAAACTCGACGTCCCTTCCACGTCACACCTCGTCCGGTGGTGATCCTGATACTTGAATCAAACAACATCGCATATATCACGCCCAGACCGAGGGGAGACGTGAAAGCATAAAGAGGAGAGACGCCGGAACGTCTGCTACTTATGGCTATGACCAGCACCTGAAGCAACCACGACAACGCCGCCGGAATGAACAACAAACCAAAGTCTTTGCCTGACGCGATCGCCGTCATCGCCGCTAAAGCAATGAGCGGTGGAACTACTGCCCCGAGATACATCGAAACAACACATAACAGCGCGAACGGAAGTGAGAAGTTCATGCCGGAGAACCAGTTTTTGGTACTGCACTCCCACATCTCGGCAAAGGTTCTATACATGCGCGTCCGAATCAATGTCGGGGCGCGCTCGATCAATAAGCGGGCGCCTGATTGTTTGATTCTTTCAGCCAACCGCACGTCTTCCATCACTTCGTCCTTCAACATTTCATAACCGCCAACACGGTCAAGCACTGTTCGCCTGATCAAGAAGAAGCCGCCGATAGCGGAAGCGCGGTCCGACTTTGGATCATCGATGCGATAGACAACAGTGAACATCAGAAACACCCATTCCCAGGTCGGTATCATCACGCGCTCCCAGAATGAATGTGCTTCGAAATGCGGAATCAGTGTAAGTGCATCACCTTTGGCTTCGAGGGTACGATCCAGTGCGATCCGCAAGACCGCTGGGTCGAAGATCATGTCTGCATCAGTGGCCAAAATCCATTCGCCGCGTGCGTGAGGCAGGGCTTGTTGCATCGCGTAGGGTTTGCCGAGCCATCCGGGCGGCAGCTCTTCCCCTTCAATTACACGGAGCCGTTCATCACTTTGGGCTAGAGTTTTTAAAATCGTTCCAGTGGAGTCGGTCGAACGATCGTTAACACCGATGACCTCAAACCGTTCATAGTCTTGAGCAAGAATCGATCGAATGCAGTCCTTCAGCACCCGATCCTGTTCATTGCGGGCGGGGACGAGGATCGATACCAGCGGCGTATCAGCCGCCATCAAACGAAAACTATTCGTTGTTAACGGAGATCGTTGGCGAGATAGACCATGGAGGGTGACAACTGTGATCACAATCCAGGCAAAAACAACGAACCAAAGCGCGCTGATAAGGATTGTGAACATGTCGAATTGAAACACATTTTTGCCGGCAATTCGCCGAACTTAACCCGTCAACTCCCTTTCGCTTGCCTGTCAAACCGTACATTCTTAGCCCTGCCGGAACTCAAGCGAAATCCCGTGATCCGTTTTTCACTGTCGCGTGTGAATTCCACGTTTTGAAAGAACCAGCGATTACTGGAAAACAGATCACCGTCCACTTCCGTTAACGGAATATCGTCATGGCGCCGGTGCTGGGCGACGAGTTTTCCATCCTTTACGACGAGGGTGTAGCTTGT
>DAIOGT010000173.1:0-10284 GCA_036745095.1 Pyrinomonadaceae bacterium | reverse complement strand
ACTCGCCCCTCCAGACTCGGATCATCGAAATGATAAGGAAAACAAGGGCCGCGGCGGTAAACAATTTTCCGCCCAGCGAACTTCCCGTGATGGCGCTAATCGCGCTAAAGATCGTCGAGACTATCAGAATCGCGATGTGGAGAGCGACGCCTTGTGAGGCGTGAAAACGAACCTTTCCTTCTTTGCGCGGCACTAGAAACAATTCCAGCAGTCCCACTATCAGCCCGATGTAACCAGGCGCATAGGCCAGCATCGTGGCCCACTTCTCCGGGACCCCTATGCCAACGACTGGTCGCGACAAGTCGGCACTGCTGATTCGAGGTTGATAGATGTTCTGTCGTGCCTGGTACTGCGCGGGAGGCGCGTAAGTTGGGGGCGGTGAAATAAAGACTGACGGGTATGGAGCTTCGAGCGGAGGATTGTCATAACGTCGCGTCGGCGCTTCAGAGTAAACATTCTTCCGAGCGTCCTCGACGTCGTGTGAGCGCGTCGTGTCGTTGGGAGTGTTGCCGACGTCCCGTGTAGCGCCGCCGACTTGCTGAGTGACGCCAGCGGCGTCGCCCCACGAGTCCTCTGCTTTCCGTTCCACATCCGGATCGAGAGGATTAGTGTCGTATTTACCCTTCTTCGTCTCCATCTTCACTCACAAAAAGCACAAACGCTCTGTGCCTATCGTGGTTAATCTTACTAGTCTGCGATCTCATACTCAACCTGTTGCCAGCGATGCTCTCGCTCGGAGATCGAGAATGCTTTGATCACGGCTTCAACACCGCCAAGGCCGATGATGAGGTATTTGGCCGATGGATAGTAGGCTTGACGCACGTCCGTGTCAGAAGGGCTGGGCTCCGCAGCGCGCGGGTGTGAATGGTAGATCGCCAGCAGATCTTCACCGCGTTCACGCATCTCTCGTTGCGCGGCAAACAGATCTTCCGGTGCTGCTTCGTAAGCTGACTCGGGATTCGCCGTCACGTTGCGAAGACGGTAAAGCGTGACTGCTCGTGTTTCCGAAACTCCGCCAATCAGTCCGCAACACTCTTCCGGCGCCGTTTCGCGAGCATGGGCGATCATTGCGTCCACATGTTCACGACGAAGCAGTAGCAACGGCATGGTCAGTCTTCAACGACTCTCAAATGCAATTCTTCCAACAGTTTTGGATCCACTTCGCCCGGCGCGTCAATCATCAGATCGGCGGCCGACGCTGTTTTGGGAAACGCGATCACGTCGCGAATGTTGTCAGTGCCTGCCAGGACCATCAACAGTCGATCGATACCCGGAGCAATGCCGCCATGCGGAGGTGTGCCGTATTCGAGTGCGTCGAGGAAGAAGCCAAATCGCTCGCGCGCTTCTTCGGTGCTCATTCCGAGAGCTTTGAAAACCAGACGCTGCACGTCGCGGCGATGAATACGAATCGATCCACTCGCCATCTCCACGCCATTGATTACTGGGTCGTAAGCCTTTGTCCGGATCTGGCCCAACAAAGCGGTTTCACCACCTTCGACCGCTCTTTGTAGTAACTCCAGATCTTCATCGACGGGCGACGTGAACGGATGGTGCATCGAGTAGTAGCGGCCATCCTCTTCGTGAAACTCGAACATCGGAAAGTCAGTCACCCAGAGCGGCGCATAGACGTTTGCCGGGATCAGTTTTTCACGTCTCGCTACTTCGTTTCGCAACGCGCCCAAACTCGCAGCGACGATCTTTGGCTTGCCGGAAACGATCAGGACGGCGTCGCCTTTCTTCGCACCCGCAACGTCTGCCATGCGCGCGACAACGTCTGCGCCCAAAGCTTTTAAAAGCGACGACGTGGTCTCATCGCCCAGCTTGATCCAGGCGAGGGCGCCCGCACCGTAGCGCTTCGCAAACTCCTGCAACTCGTCGAGCACCTTGCGCGAGAGATTCGCGCCGCCCGGAACGACGAGTCCCTTAACCCCGCCACCAGTCGATAATGCTGATGCGAACGGCGGAAACTCCGATCCTTCGGCAGCCTGCGACAGATCCTGCAACTCGAGGCCGCGAATGCGCAGATCGGGTTTGTCGGACCCAAACCGTCGCATCACTTCCGCAAACGTGAAGCGCGGAAATGGCACGGGCAGATCGACGTTGATTAGTTTGAATACCGAAGCAAACAAACCTTCAATTAACCTGTAAACCTGATCGAGCGTGGCAAAGCTCATCTCCACGTCGAGCTGGGTAAACTCCGGCTGGCGATCCGCGCGCAAATCTTCATCACGAAAACAGTGTGCGATCTGGAAGTATTTATCGAGACCGCCGATCATGCACAACTGTTTGAAAAGCTGTGGCGACTGCGGAAGCGCAAAAAATTTACCCGGGAAAATACGCGAAGGCACGATGTAATCGCGTGCGCCTTCGGGCGTGGACTTGATGAGGATCGGTGTCTCGATCTCAGTGAATCCCTGTGCCGTCATGTAACGGCGGATCTCGTTCGTCACTCGATGACGAAGAAGCAGGTTTGCCTGCAACTGTGGCCGACGCAGATCGAGATAACGATACTTCAGTCGCACGTCTTCACTGGCGAGCGCGTCTGGCGCGGCGTCGAGTTGAAAGGGCGGCGTGCGCGCGTCGTTGAGAATCAACAACTGTCGGGCATGTACTTCAATGTCGCCGGTAGCCAGTTTCGGGTTTACAGTGTTTTCGGCGCGCGCGACAACTGCGCCGCTGACTGCAATCACGTACTCGCCACGGAACTCCTTCGCCTTCGTGTGCGCTTCGTGTGCGTCTTCCGCATTGAATACAACCTGGGTGATACCGTCGCGGTCGCGCAGGTCGACGAAAGTGAGCTCACCGAAGTCACGACGCTTTGCGACCCAGCCCATAAGTACCACTTGCCGGCCGATATCGTGAGCACGCAATTGTCCGCAGGAATGAGTGCGTTCTAAATTTCCAAGATTATCCAGCATTAATCAAACCCGTATTTTCCGTTGCGCGACAAACTCTTTTACAAGCGCGGCCACTTCGTCGCGATTCAGGGCGCGCTGCTCCCCGGTCTCCATGTTCTTGATCGCGACCAACCCCTTTGCCTGCTCATCCTCACCAAGCACGGCAACGAACGGAAAGCCAACCGACGACGCATACTTGAACTGTTTCCCGAGCTTATCAGCCTCGGGATACAAATCAACCGATAAACCTGCCGCCCGCAGCTCGCGTGCCAATTTAATAGACTCCGTGACACTCTCTGTATTCCAGATCGACACCATTACATCCGCCGGCGAAGAACCAAGCCCCGCTGGAAACATGTTCCTCTCGTTCATCACGACGAGGATTCGCTCCAGCCCGAGCGAGAACCCACACGCCGGAATATCCTGCTCGAGAAACATACCAACGAGGTTGTCGTAACGCCCGCCGCCGCCCAGGCTGCCGGCGAGATCCTTCACATTGATCTCCATGATCGCGCCGGTGTAGTACGAAAGTCCACGAGCAATACTCGGATCGATCTTTACGCGATGCGCAATGCCCATCGCCTCAGCGTAATCAAGTATCGACTGCAACTCATCGACGCCCTGGGCGCCGAGCTCGTTGTCTTTGACAAACTCAACGATACGACCCAGCACTGCTTTATTAAACGCCTGCGGTGCATTTTCTTCAGTAACGATCTCGGCGGCGTGCTCGAGCTCAGTCAACGCGGAGAAGAACGAGAGCAGCCGATCACCCGCAGTCTCGCCAACACCGCGAGCCGCAAACTCCTTCTTAACGCCGTCACTGCCGATCTTATCGAGCTTGTCCAACGCGACGAGCGCAGCTTCGTGTTTGTCGAGTGAGACACCCGCAATTCCGAGAATTCCCGTCAACACTTTGCGGTGATTGAGTCGCACACAAAAATCCTTGAACCCGAGTTTTGATAAAACGTCACTCGCAGCACCGCAAATCTCAGCCTCGACAACCATCGAGCGCGAGCCGAGCACGTCGACATCACACTGGTAAAACTCTCTGAAACGCGCACGCGCCGGACGATCTGCGCGCCACACCGGTTGAATCTGATAACGCTTGAAAAACTTCGGCAGCTTCTCGCGATACTCGGCGACAACGCGCGCGAGTGGTACCGTCAGGTCATAGCGCAGCGCGAGATCGGCTTCGCCTGTCGACTCGTGAACGCCGCGCTTAAGTATTTTGAAGATGAGCTGGTTGCCTTCTTCGCCATACTTGCCCATCAGCGTTTCAATGTTTTCGACCGCCGGTGTTTCCAGCGGCTCGAAGCCATAACTCTCGTAAACTTCCTTGACCACACCGATAACGTATTCGCGCTTGCGAACGTCTGCGGGCAGAAAGTCGCGCATGCCGCGCGGTGGTTGTGTGTTTGCAGCCATTACTTGAAAACCGAGAACCCGGCGTAAATCACAAACTGATTCAGGCCGCGGTTTGAACCCGCTCGATCTCCGTTCGAGATGTGGTGAAACCTGACGCCGATATTTACAGCACGACGTTCAGATGTAAAGATTCGAACGCCGCCACCGGCTTCGCCGACAAAAGCAAATTGTCCTGAATCCTCGATCGGGACCTCCTTGTTAAAGTAAAGGAAACCGCCATTGACGTGGACGAACGGATGGACCTTAGCGCCGTTCGCGAAATCGAGTTGCAAGCCGATTGGCGTGAGCCCGGCGCCGTATGCGGTCTCACGTTGAAAGGTATCGACACCGGTGAGGCTCGTAGTACGCGAGACTATCGTGCCCGTAGCCAGCGCGACGGGAACAGCATCCACCGTGTATTGGAACGCGAGTGAGTTGTTAGCCGCGAGCGTGCGTCCGTACCGAAACGCGGCGATGAAGAACTTTCGATCTTCGGCTTCGTCGTCACGCAGACCTTCGAACATCGTAGTTGCTTGCGGAGAAAAGCCGGCCCAGAAACCGAATTCGTTGTCGCCGCGAGTTAGGAGAAAGGGGTTGTCGTCAGCTTGTGCGAAGATAGTAACGCTAGTGCAAATCAGAATCGCGATGGTGTAGAACAAACGGGTCATCAAGTGTCCTTCACGAAAATTTTCTTACAACGTCATCTCTTTCCTGTACTCGCGCGTGTACTCCACGTAATTCTTCCAAAACACATCCAAGCCGGCGACTTCGTCATCCGTTAACGGACGCTTCACCTTTGCGGGAAAACCCATGACCAACGATCGCGGTGGGATTATGGTGCCCGGACTGACGAGCGATCCAGCAGCAACTAGCGACCTCTCACCAATGCGCACGTCATCCAGCAGGATTGAGCCGATACCGATCAAACAGCCGCGCTCCACGTAGCAGCCGTGCAGGGTAACGCTATGGCCCACCGTGACTTCGCTTTCGAGAATCGTCGGGTGTGTGCCGTTCCGAACGTGAATCACCGAATTGTCCTGAACGTTGGAACGATCTCCGACGCGGATGTAATGAATATCACCGCGTACCGTGCAGTTGCACCAGATTGAGGCCTCGTCTCCGAGGTGCACGTCGCCTATCACTTGGGCGCTGGGATCGACATACGCGGTCGGGTGAATCTGCGGGTGAACCCCGCGGAAAGGTCTAATCATAGTTTTGGCAGATAGTAACATAGTGATAAATTGAGCCCATGACGAGATGTGCAGTCTTGTTCTTAATCGTGCTCCTGGCCACCTCGTGCACGAGTTCGCTATTCAAAGTAAGGCCGGTTACGGAACTGCCGCCACTCCCGGCAAACACGCGCAGCGCGGATGCAGGCGGCGTCACGATTCGCGTCGCGCCACTGCTCACAGACGAAGAGAGCCAGGACCTTTTTGAAGCAAACCTGCCACTGAGCGGGGTTTTGGCTTTACGTGTGGAGCTGGACTTTCAGAGCGGCGTGCCGGTTGAGATAAAGCGCGCGCGTTTTCGGCTGCGTGATAGTGCGAACAAAGAATGGAAACTGCTTTCAGCGAAGAGTGCGATTTCACGCATCATGAAGGCGAACGGAGTTTTCGCCTACAATCCGAATTCGCGCAAACAGTTTGAAAAGGAGTTTGGCGCTTACGCTATTGATTTGAAGACGCCTTTATCGTCCGGCGACTCTCGTCGAGCAGGCTTTTTGTTCTTTCAGACGCCTGACAAGCTGGCGGTGCCATCGGGCCAACAACTAACGCTCACCATCGAGCGACTGCCGCAACCTGCATCGATTACGATTAACTAAATCCAAACCACAGATTACGCGGATCGGTTTTTCGATCCGCGTAATCTGCGGCTATGTACTAACCTCTTGGACCAGTGGCCCGCACGGTCAGCTCAGTTCCGGCTGTCAGATCAAGATCGTCTCGACCCTGAACATATACCGAACCTGCCCCGGCGCCGGCGCCAATCACTGCACCGATCGCCGCACCTTTACCACCACCCGCAATCGCACCAATGATGGCGCCAACCGCAGTTCCGATGGCCGTGCGTGTCACGGTCTTGTTGGTCTGGTCGCTGTCGCGAACCGCACCTTCATTGTCAACCCGGACCGTGTCGCCATTCGGCATACGAACCGATTCGAGAATACCGGCAAAGCGATAGCTCCTGCCGTCTCTCAAACGGATCGTGTCGAAGTCGAGGGTCATCTCCGAGCGACCGGTAACGCGACCGCCACGACTGAGACTCACCACTGAACCTTCAATCGTCGCGCCGTCATACTGACTTGGTGATCGAACCGTCATCGTGAAGCGTTCGCCTTCGCGAACGTTCTGCGTTGACAGGTCGTTGTTGAGCACTGCCACGAGCTGTACGTTATTAGGAACGACAAAATCACCCGTTGCCGTCGTGCCCGCAACCGAGCCTTCCCGATTAGTCTCGTACACGTTCAACTGAGCGACGTCTGACGTTCGATCGTAGTAAGTCCTCACGGTAATCGGTTGATTGAAACGATCACTGTAGAGCGTGCGTGTGACCAGCATTTCGCGACCATCGCCTGCCGGATCGAACGTCACGGTAAAGTCGTTAGCGCGCTCGCCCGTCCGCGTGATCGTCAAAGCATCACCCGAGAAGCTGGCGCGGACCCTGACGCTGCGACCTTGCTGAGTGGTCTCAACCTGTTCGCGACCATCCGCGACGAAGTTGATTTGCGGGGCACGACTCGAGGCGATCGTCACCGAAGTACCACGACGATCGATCGCGATCATCTGCGGCGCTTCAAAACGTCGCATCAACGAATCGTAAACGCGTTGGCGCTCGGCTGCCGACAGGTTTCTGGTGGCGTTATCAACTGCCTGCCGGGCGTCGTCGCCGCGGCTTGTATTAAGCCGGAAGGTTCCGGTTAGATCCCGACGCGTTCCGCCTTCGAAACCGCCAGTCGTATTTCCACCCGGCACTGTAGTCCAGTTCCAGGCGATGTTATACGCACCTGCTAACCGATCGAGATCGGTTCGCAACGAGCTCCAATTGTTTTCCGTCTGCGACGACAATTGGCGGTCGGCGATGAAGTTGTTCAGAAACGCTGCGCGATCCAATACGACGCGCGCATCGGACGAGCTTGACTGCCGGCTGTTTACACGATTGCGAAGTTGAGCTATCGCCGTCTCGAATTCAGTTAACTGGCGGCGAACGTCGTCCCGCGAATAACGATCGTTAATGTTCGAGCGATTGAGATCCTGTCGCAGGTTGCGACTAAACGTAGCTGATCGAACGTTGAGACGGTCGGCGAGCTGGCGCATTTGAGCGTCGCTCAAATTGTAGTTGTCACCGATGTTTCCGGTGTCAATGCCGCCGGAGCTCCAACGCGGAGTCAGATTGTAGTAGGTCGCAAGTTGATCGAGATCCGCTCGGATCGCTTGCCACTCACGACGCGAGCCGGCTCCGAGTCGATTCGCCGAAAAGAAATTGTCGATCAACACGCCGCGATCGAGTAGCGTTTGCGCATTTGCGGTACTCGAACGCCGCGTACCAAGGCGTCGATCGAGTTGGTTTGCCGCGTTTTCGAAATCAACAATTAAGCGATTAATATCGTCTACGCGATAGTTGTTTCGATCCGCAGCATTTTGTACTGCGCGCTGTAGCGAGTCGGTGCGCGTTTGAATACGTCGCACGACATCGCGAGCCGCCGCGTCATTAGTGCCAAACTGTGCGAAACCAGTCGAGGCAATGCCGGCGGTCACCAGCGCTAGTAAGAACGTCCTGAAAATAGTTTTTCTGATGGCTTTCATCTCTTCTCCTCCTTCAGACCTGGGGCCTGCATTTCAAACTTTGTGCCAAGCAAGTGTTTACCGGGCTCGGCTGCGGGTTTTGCGGGGGTACCCAGTCGTGGGGAAAGGTTGAAAATGATACGTACCCCTGACTCACCTTCAAACAAATCCGCACTAATACGGACTGTTTGAGGCATTTACTTCTTTACCATGCAATAGCTGTGGCACCCGGAGGCAGGCTGGGCAGGAAGAAGGCGAATTAAACCTTTTGAGTCACGCAAACACGCAAAGAACGCAAGAGATGAGCTTCTTCTTGCGTCCTTCCCGTGTTTACTTTGGCCTGCTTTTTACGGTTCGACAGGGGCCGGCTTATCAGTACCTCGTTCGCGGTTAAATACCGACGAAGGCGACCACGCCGGCATGGTCTCTTCGTTTGCAGCACGCAGGCCCATCAACAGCATCACACTCGCAATAGTGCGTGGACCACTCCAGTCCCAGTCGGATCGCACTACGTCCGTCGGCTGGTGATAGTCTGTCTTCTCCCACTTCTTCAAGCGGGCGATCCAGCTTTCAGTGCTGCCCTCCGGTGCTCCGAGGATCATGATGCCGGGAATACCGCGCTTCACGAAGAAGTAGTGATCGGATCGATAGAATGACTTCTCCTCGGGTCTCGGATCCGGAATCACTTTCAGACCGCTTGCCGTTGCGACTTCATTCAACAGTGTGCCTAGTGACGAGTGCTCGGCGCCGTAGCCTACTATGGTTTTCACTGGCCCATAGACTTCAGTGCCCATACCGTCGAGATTGAAATCCGCAGCGACTTGTTTGATCTTCCATGTGGGATTCTTCAGCCAGTGATCAGTTCCGTAGCCACCATACTCTTCTCCGGTGACCGCGAGAAAGATTACAGAACGTCGTGGCTTCGTTTCCGTTTTTGACATCACTTCCGCGATCGCGAGCATCTCTGCAACTCCGAGCGCGTTGTCGGCAGCACCGTGATAGATGCGGTTGTCGGCTGAGAGGCCATACGCGTCGTAGTGAGCTGAGTAGACGATCGCCTCCGACTTCAATTTCGGATCGGAGCCTTCAAGCAGTCCGACTACATTACTCGAAACACCTCTAGCTTTCTTCAGCTTCACGGTGATCGTTCCGTTTTGCTTGAGATCGATCGGCCTGAAGTCGTCGCCTTTGGCTTTGGCAAAAGCCTCGTCTCGCGTGAATCCGGAATCCACAAACAACTTTTCAGCAGCCGACTCGCTGATACTTATGAACGGCGGCAGGAAGTCAGGCATTTGCTGCTCGCCCTCAGGTTCGATCTGGCGTCGCGTCAGGTAATCCGCTAACTCTCCGAACGAGAGGGTTTCCGTGTCCTGTCCGACCGTCACGAGCGCCGCAGCGCCACGCATGATCAGTCCGCGCAACACACTGAACTGCGCTTGTGCTTTCTTCCATTGATCTTTCCCGATCTCAGGTGGCGGACCATCGCGCAGCACAACGATCTTTCCGCGCACATCAAGGTCGCCCAGATCGTTGCGTTTAAGGAAAGGAAGCGAGACGCCGTAGCCGATAAAGACCATTTTCGCGTTGATGTTTTTGTCACCGCTGAGGGGCGGCGTGACGAAATAATCTGTTCCGAATTTGAGACTCTGATTGCCGAAGCTGAATGCCGTTTGCGGCAGGAACTGGGTTTCTCTGAATTTTATTGGCTGCAGGTACGAGTTCTTTTCACCGAGCGGTTTCAGACCGAGTTTGGCAAAACGATCGGCGAGGTACGCTGCTGCTTTGTCGCCGCCCGGTTGCGCCGTGCCACGACCTTGCATGTCGGCGGCGGCGAGCGCGTTTACGATTTCTTTGATACTCGCGACGCTGATGTTCTCAACAAGCTTCTGCTCCTCTGCCGACAACGCACGCGTCGTTGCTGGCGCAGCGGACTGCGTCCAACCGAAAGCAGTTGAAGTTACGAAGAGAATTGCGAGTAAGAGTGCGAGGGGTTTGGGTTGATTGTTCACTTAATTGAATTTCCTTATGGGTTGATATGAGAAGTCTGATGAAGCGGTACGGGCAGCCAGGGAGTGCGACCCGTTACAGTATTATTAACAGAGTGAAGGTCAGCCTGTCGATCCAAATCCGCCGGCGCCACGCGCCGTGTCGTCAAGGTCTGTGGCCCATGCGGCTTCAGGCGTGATGATCTGTTCGATTAT
>DAIOGT010000172.1:0-10561 GCA_036745095.1 Pyrinomonadaceae bacterium | reverse complement strand
CTGGCAAGACGACGATCCTGCGTTGGATGATGGAGCGTCTCGATCGCACAGTGCTTGTCGCTTACGTCTTCAATCCACGTTTGTCCGTGCCTGAGTTTTATCAGCATGTTGCGACTCTGCTCGACGTACAGAAGTGGGAAACGAAGTCGGAGTTGTTGCTCGAGCTGGGTCGAGCGCTCGAGTCGCGCCATTCGCGTGGTTTGCGAACCGTATTGATCGTAGACGAGGCCCAGGGCTTGTCTCCGCACGTGCTCGAAGAGATCCGGCTGCTGTCGAATTTCGAATCGAACACGGCGAAACAGTTGCAGATCGTTTTGACTGGTCAACCGGAACTGCGCGAAGTGCTGAACAATCCGGACCTGCGCCAGTTGAAACAACGTATCGCGCTACGTTGTGTGATCAAGCCGCTGCCAAACGTTGAAGAGACCGATCGCTATATCACTTCGCGTCTGCTGGTGGCGGGCGCCGAACGTACAGACATCTTCACACCCGAGGCCGTCGATTACATCTTCCGGTGTTCCGACGGCATTCCGCGAAACATAAACAATCTTTGCGATAACGCGCTGCTTGCCGCCTACGCGGCCGGTGACGCGACCATCGGGCGCTCGATCATTGAAGACGTGGCCGACACGTTCGACATGTTGCCGCGTGCGGATCGAGGACGAGGACAGACCGGTGAGGAACGCGAAGCTCCGGCACGAATTTTTTCTTCCGCCGGACGGGCCGAGTTATGGAATTCGGGAAAGGGAGACACGGATTGAAGTTCAGAGTTTAGCCTTCAGGCTACGGGTTTTAGCCCACGCTAAAACTTGAACTCTAAACACAACCAACGAGGTGAATCGATGGGAAGAGTTTTTGACGCCATGAGACGACACAGCACCGCCGATAACAACGGCAGTGCTGCAAAACCAAAAGCAGAATCAGAGCACCGCGACGAGAGCCCACGCGTTTCCGGACTCCCGTCGGCGGAACAGATTGAGGAACAGTTATTGGCAGGTTCCACGATCATGTCTGTTCCCAGTAAGACGGTGCGAAGTTCAGCGTCCACTGCGCACACTGCGGATGTACCCGGCGGGTCGGCACTCCCCGGCGGAATTGCTTCGCGTGATGCTGGGGCAACTTTGGGCGCTGCCGAGGCGACGCGCGCCGGGGGATTCGTCACTTACGACGTGTCTCCGTCGCGCGTCGAACCTCACTTGATTGCTGTGTGCCAGCCTCGCTCGCCTTACACCGAACAGTTTCGGGAGCTGCGCACCAAAATCCTCCAGGCCGGCGAACGTATGCAGATGCGGGCTATCGTCGTCACCAGTGCGGGTATTGCGGAAGGCAAAACGCTGACGGCCCTCAATCTCGCCTGGTTGCTCGCGCAAACCGAAGGCGTGCGCGCACTCCTGATCGATAGCGATTTGCGTCGCCCCTGCGCGACTGATTACCTCGGCATCGAAGCCCGAAGCGGACTCTCCGAAGTTCTCGGGGGGCAGCTAAGCCTCGAGGACGCGATCGTTCGTCTCGAACCGTCGGGGCTGCATTTATTGCCGGGTGGACGCCCGCGTGACGACGTGGCCGAGTTGCTTTCTGGTCCAAGTTACGCGCGCATACTCAATGAAGTGCGTCGCATGTTTGACTACATCATCATCGATGCGCCGCCGCTCGGAATTTTCACTGACGCAAATGTGTTGATGTCGAAGGCCGACGCCGGACTGCTCGTCGTTCGTGCCGGCAAGACTCGTTACTCAACAGTCGACAAACTCCTGGAGCAGATGCCGAAAGAGCGCTTGCTGGGGGTTGTACTGAATCGTACTGAGGAACAACCGGATGCTGCGAACTACTACTATCAGCATCGCTATTACAACCGCGAAAGCAGAATTACTGAAATGAACCACGTTGCTGCGTCAACTGAAGAGGAGGTGGCAACCGTCAATTGAGAGCTCGACGTCTCAACGGACGAACGGTCTTATTGATCATCGCCGAGGCGGTACTCGTCTACGGCGCGATCATAGGCGCCGTGTACCTGCGCGTGGGTGTTGAAGGCGCGCCTTTTGAGCTCATCGATAAGAATGGTTATCTGAAAGCGGCCGTAGCCGGCTTCTTCTGTCTCGCTGCTTTCTATCTTTTCGATCTTTACGACTTTCTCGTGATGCACGACCGGCGCGAGCTGGTCTTGCGGCTGATCCAGGCGCTTGGCCTTGCTTGGATCGCGCTCGCGTTCTCGTTTTACACATTTCCCAGCCTGATGCTGGGTCGCGGCATCTCATTGATCGCGTTGCCGCTTGCCCTCGGGTTGATGGTCTTGTGGCGAGTTTCGATTCACTGGTTTCTGGGCCACCCGGATTTCGGCGAGCGCATTCTCATCGTCGGCTCGGGAAATCTCGCAGTGGAAATGGCGCGTGAAGTTTTGAACCGTCCCGACGCCGGCTATCGCATTGTTGGTTTTGTCGGCACTGACGCGGACTTGCTGGGCAAGAGCCTGATAAATCCGCGCGTCATCGGCCTGACTGAGGAGCTCGATAAAGTCGTCAAACGCGAAAACATCGATCGCATCGTGGTGGCGATGGGTGAGCGACGTGGACAACTGCCGACGGACAAGTTGCTGCAACTGAGTCTCACGGGCGAGGTGACGATCGAAGAAGGCCAGTCATTTTACGAGCGGATCACCGGCCGCGTCTCGCTGAACATGCTTCGCCCTTCGTGGTTGATTTTCAGCGGGCGCGGGCGACAGAAAAAAATCGCGGCCTTCGCGCGCACGGCAGTGCACTGGCTGGTCGCTCTGATCGGCGCGATTCTTTCACTGCCGATCGTGATCGTCACGGCCATACTGATCAAGCTCGAATCACGTGGTCCGGTGTTTTACAAGCAGGAACGAGTCGGCAAAAACGGGCGCACGTTTGTGTTGACAAAATTCCGCTCGATGCGAGTTGACGCCGAGCAGGATGGTCCTGTTTGGGCCAGCAAAGGCGACTCGCGCACCACGCGCGTGGGTCGTGTCATTCGTAAGATTCGTATCGATGAGATTCCGCAGTTCTGGCACATTTTGAAAGGCGAGATGAGTTTCGTTGGCCCACGGCCTGAACGTCCGCATTTCGTGGCGCAACTGGCCGAAGAGATCCCGTTTTACGAGCAGCGACATTTGATCGCGCCAGGACTCACGGGCTGGGCCCAGATCAAGTATCCCTATGGCGCGTCGATTGAAGATGCACGTCAGAAACTTCAGTATGATCTGTTCTACATCAAAAACCACGGGTTGGTTCTTGACGCCATAATCATCTTCGAGACGATCAAGATAATTTTGTTTGGGCGCGGGGCCCAATAAGTACGGTTTGGAGGTTGAAATGACTATGTACAGACGAATGGCGCTCGCTGTTGCGATGTTGGTCGCACTGGCTGCGGGTATTGCAGCGCAACCGGAGACTCCGGCGCAGGGCGATCCGCAAAAAGCACGACCGCGGACCACGCAGGATAAGAAGGATCAGAAAACCGGCGAGAGGCTGGAACCTGACGATACTTCGCGCACGCCTTCCGATGTTGCTCCCGACGTGCAGGCAAACCGGCAGGAACAACTCTCCGAAGAAGATGCTTTTAAGCCGCATTACAACAACTTCTTCAGTACCTACCGGCTTGGCCCTGAAGACATCATTTCGGTCGAGGTCTTCAACCAGGATCGCTACTCGCGCAAGGGCATCACCGTCCCGCCGAGTGGACGCGTGTCACTGTCGCTGATTCCTGGCGGCGTTTTTGTGAACGGCAAAACGGTTGATGAAGTGGCCGAGATCATCAAGAAGCGCTACGACGAGTTCATTATTGATCCGCAGGTTACGGTTTCACTCGACAAGGCGTCATCGTATCGCTACAGCGTCATCGGCGACGTGGGTGCGCCGGGTGTTCGTTTGATGAACCACCGCATGACGGTGACCGAAGCCCTCGCGGAAGCAGGCGGTGTGTTGAGTACGGGCGACAAGAGCAAGGTCTATGTGTTGCGACGCCAGCCGACTGGTTTCGTATCTCCGATTGTCGTGAATGTTTCCAAGATTTATCAGGGCAAAACTCCTGACACGACTTATCTTGTTCCCGGCGATCAGATCGTCGTGCCCGGCAACAAGATGAAGAAGGTGAAGGAGTGGCTCGGGTTCACCTCAGTGCTCGGCTTCGCGCGCGTCTTCGGCGTTCCCGTGCCGTTCTAGTAATTCGCGGAATCGCACACAACAGTAGGGGCGGCCCTCCGTGGCCGCCCCTCCTCGGAAACACACTGTGGGAAACGAGGGGCGGCCACGGAGAGCCGCCCCTACGATTATGATCATTGCCCTCCAATCATTGTTGATTGTGTTGTTCGTTGCTTCGTCGACGGTTGCCCAAACGGGTACGTGGGCGCGCCAGCGTACAGGAACGATGGCCTGGCTGCATTCCGTTTTCTTTCTCGATCAAAATCGCGGTTGGGCCGTCGGCAGTAAAGGAACACTCCTCCAAACGTCCGACGGCGGCAACACCTGGAACCTGCGTGGCGCCTCCAACACAGACGTCGTTCGCGACATTTTCTTCATCGACGATCGCAACGGCTGGATGGTCGTTGAGGTAAACGCCTACGAGCTGAAAACCAAAGAAGATCCTCGCGCTTACCTGATGAAAACGATGGATGGCGGCGAGCACTGGAAACGGATCGAGATCAAGGGTTTCGACGTAGACGCGATTCTGGTTCGGGCAGTCTTCAGTCGCAATGGTCGTGGCTGGACGTTTGGTGAAGCAGGCTCGATCTACACGACTCACGATGCGGGCGACACGTGGGTAAAGTTGCGTTCACCAACCCGGCGTTTGCTGCTCGGCGGGATTTTTGTCGATGACGATCGGGGCTGGCTGGTCGGCGCAGGCGCCACGATCATTCAAACTGCCGATGGTGGCGAAACGTGGTATCAACCAACGCTGCCCCAAATCGAGAAGTCAGTTCGTTTCACGGCGACTTCGTTTGTTGATAATCGCAGAGGATGGGCTGTTGGCAGTGGCGGCAATGTTTACAACACGGTGAACGGCGGCCGCACGTGGCAGCGACAGGAGTCGACAGTTGATGTCGATCTGTTTGACGTTAAGTTTGTTGATGCACGCGAAGGCTGGGCCGTCGGCGCGGAAGGAACGATCATTCATACGAGCGACGGCGGCGAGCATTGGACTACTGAGCGCAGTGGCACGCAACACCCGTTGGAGCGCGTGTTCTTCACAGACAGAAATCACGGCTGGGCGGTTGGATTTGGAGGAACGGCAGTCGCGTTTCTCCGGAACGAACCGACAGCCACTAAATAACCCCAAACGCAATGCGAAATCTAATATTCTCCCTGATCATCATCACCTGTTGGGCTCCGGCGTTCGCGCAGGACATCGACAACACACCCGATCCGGTTGTCACTTTACGAAACCAGATCGAAGGCGCGGCGAGCGATTCCGATCGCATTCGACTGCAACTCAAACTCGCCGAATTGCTGCTCTCAACGGGCCACAAAACCGAGGCGGTCGCGGAGTTGAACTCGATCGCAAGCTCAAATGCTTTTGACCCGGTAAGTTTCTACAACCTCGGCAACGCCTTCGCGCGTCTTGATCAAACCGAGGCCGCGATTGCCGCCTATCGCAACGCGATCGAGCAGCGCAAAGGACGTTATTCGCGGGCGCTCAACAATCTCGGTGTGATGTTGCTACGGGTCGGGCGTTGGGACGAGGCGCAGGAAGCCCTCGTGTCTGCCTTGCAGTTTGAAAACTTTCGATACGCGGAAGCGAGCTACAACCTCGGCCGCGTTTACTCCGCGAGAGGTCAGAAGGACCTCGCTGCGCGCGAGTGGCGCCGCGCACTGCTGATCGATCCGCAACACGACGGAGCGAAGTACGCGCTGGCAAATGTCGGTAACGAAGAGCGAATCGTCGTCGCCTCCGCGCAGCCCGTGAAAGGTGCGCGCAAAAGCGAAGATAAAACTGCCGCAGTCGGAGTTAAGTCATCTGGCTCGACGGCTCCGAAGTCGCTACAGATTGACCCCGCCAGTTTCGATTTCCTGCAACGAGCGCGAAACGCCTCCGAACGCGGGAAGATGACGGAAGCAGTTGAAAACTACCGGCGTGTGTTGAGCCGCCAGGGCGGTTACTTTCCACCTGCCAATCTCGAGTTGAGTTATGCGTTGCTCAGTCTGAAACGTTACGACGAAGCGCTCGCGAATTTGCTCGAAGTCTCAAAGCGCGACGGCGCTCGTTATCCAATCAGTTATTTTCATCTCGCGCGCTTGTATGAGCGGAATGGGGAACTCAAACTCGCTGAAGCCGCGTTCGCACAAGCTGCTCCGGGTAACACCCAGTTTCTTCTCGACCTGAGTCGCGTGCGTGAAAAGCTCGGCGACTACAAAGGCTCACTTGAGGCGACGGAACGTTACCTCAAATTGATGCAGGAGCAGGGACAAAAACCCGACTGGTCCGACGAACGCCTCGCGGACCTCCGCACCAAAGCCTCAAAACAGTAAGTAGCCGCAAAAAGGCACAAAAAACACAAAAGGACTGAAAATGGCCGACGGTTTCGATCAAGTGGGGTTTGACGGAGCCGAGGAAAGTGTTGAGGCGTCTGGAGCGATAACAGAACCTCTTTTTGTGTTTTTTGTGCCTTTTTGCGGCTAATCTACTTTGGGGCGCATGTGAGGGAAGAGGATGACGTCGCGGATTGATTGCTTGTTAGCCAATAACATGACAAGTCGATCGATCCCGATACCGATACCCGCAGCCGGCGGCATACCGTACGACAACGCGCGAATGTAGTCTTCATCCATCAGCATCGCTTCTTCGTCACCACGCTCACGCTGCCTCACCTGATCACGAAAACGCTCATACTGCTCCACCGGATCGTTCAACTCAGAAAATCCGTTCGCCAGCTCCATCGTCGCGACGTACAACTCGAAGCGCTCGGCGACCATGGGGTTAGCGGGCGACGCCTTGGAGAGCGGCGAGATCGGCTTCGGAAAATCAGTGATAAAAGTCGGTTGCACCAGATCGTGCTCGACATGCGTCTCAAACAGCTCGAGCACTTTGTCGTCCGCGATTTGATCCGACTCAACACGACCAGCCAAACTCTCCTTCATCCCGATACGTCGAAAGAGTGAGCCGAAATCGAGAACGTGCTCGCCAAATTTCACATGCGTGTGGCCCAGCACAGTGAACACGACCGTACGCAACAAGTGCTCGCAAAAATCCATCATGTCGTTCACATCCGCATAGGCCCAGTAAAACTCGAGCATCGTGAACTCGGGATTATGACGCGACGAGATGCCTTCGTTACGGAAGTTTCGATTCAGTTCGTAGACCTTTTCGAACCCGCCGACCAGAAGTCGTTTCAGGTACAACTCCGGCGCGATGCGCGCATACAGATCGATATCGAGCGCGTTGTGATGAGTCTTAAATGGACGCGCCGCGGCGCCAGTCGGCAGCGGCGTCAGCATCGGCGTCTCGACTTCGATATACCCGTGACCCTCTAGAATGAGCCGGAGCTCACGCACGACCGCGGCACGAAGTTCGAACACTTCACGCGGAGTGAGGGCATCGTCTTTCTCATGCTTGAGACTGCCGGCGATCAAATCCGCGTAACGCTGACGCTGTCGAATCTCAGGATCGTGAATGCCGTGCATCTTGTCGGGCAACGGCAACAGTGCTTTCGATAGGAACTGTAATTTCTGAACGTGCACGGAGAGCTCACCGGTCCGCGTTATAAACAGGTAACCCTCCACGCCGATGAAGTCGCCGTGGTCTAACAGTTGAAACATTGCCCAGCCATCAACCTCGCCACCGTCTGCGCTGTTGTGTATGCCGACGACGTCTGACTTGCGAACGTAGATTTGCAGGCGCGACACACCATCAGAGAGATGCACGAACGCGGCCTTGCCCATCACGCGCGGTGGTGTCGCGATGCGGCCCGCCAGACGGACCACGACCTTGTTCAGATCTTCAGCGGGCTGAAAGTCGCGAAACTTCTCGACAACCGCAGTGATCGTGTCATCTCTTTCGAAATCCACGACCCGGCTGCGCTCAAACTTATTTGGATAAGCGTTGCCGACGAGCTGCTGCAAAGCGTCGAGATGCTCGCGCCGCGCGATCGTTTGATCGTTTTCTTCGATGAACGGTATCGACATAAAAAGGGCGATTATACAGACATCGCGCAAATCCTGTAATCTTTCACTAATGATCGAAAAGATTCTGAGCCGGCCGGCGATGCTCGCCGAACGGGAGCGTCTGCGCGCGGCGGGCCAGCGACTCGTTTTCACCAATGGTGTGTTTGACCTGTTGCACGTCGGACACGTGCGTTACCTGAGCCAGGCGCGCGCGCTCGGCGACGCACTCGTGGTTGCGATCAACAGTGATCGAACTGTCCGCGAGTTGAAGGGGCCGGACCGGCCCATCTTTGATCAGGCTGAGCGGGCTGAAATACTCGCAGCCTTGCGTGTTGTCGATTACGTGACGATCTTCGACGACGTTTCACCACGCAGCCTCATCGCGGAGTTGTTGCCTGATGTGCTCGTGAAGGGTGGCGATTATGGTCTCGATCAGATTCACGGGCGCGAGGAAGTTGAGGCTGCTGGAGGCAACGTTATCTCGTTGCCGTTTGTCGAAGGTGCTTCGACCACGGCCTTGATTACTCGAATGAAGACGGATTGATCGAACAGATAACCCACACGAGTGACTACCGGAAGCTGCTTGCAGAAGTGCGAGCCGATAGACGTGTGATCTCGATCAGCGGACTCGTTGCGGGATCTGCGCGGGCACTCGCGGTGGCTGCGTTGCAGCGTGATACCGGCAAGACTTTCGCAGTTGTGTCGCATACAACGCGTGATCTCGAATCGTGGGAACGTGACCTGAGTTTCTGGCATAGCACGCTCACCACAAAAGAAACGACCGACAAAGATATTCTCGTTCTGCCTGCCTCAGAGACGGACCCATACGCCGGCATCTCGCCGCACGCGCAAACACTCGAACGACGCGCGCTCGCACTCTGGCGATTGCAGCAGCGTTCGGCGAAGTTTGTTTTACTGACAGCCCGTGCCCTCGCGCGGAAGACTGTCACGCCCGCGGCGATTGCGAAAACCGGAGTGATTCTCCGACGCGATGAAGAGTTCTCGCCTGAAGTGCTCGTCGAACAACTATTTGCGACGGGCTACATGCGTGAAGATCCTGTCGGCGGCGTGGGCGAGTTCTCAATGCGTGGCGGCATCGTCGATGTTTGGCCGCCCGGCAGAGAAGCGCCCGTGCGTCTCGAATTTTTTGGCGACACGATCGATTCAGTTCGAGAGTTTGATCCGGGAAACCAACTCTCGACCGCGCAGTTGAAGGAAGTCGAAGTGCCGCCGATGCGCGAATTCGCAGTCACGGCAGTTGATTTCCAACTCTGGAGCGAGGCGGCTCGCGAGCGCTGGAGCGACGAGCGTTACGCGCGCTCGCTGCGTGATCGAACCGCGTTCGCCGACGAAGGCGAGGAGTTCCCGGGCTGGGAGTGGCTCATTCCGATCACGACCGATTGTTGTTCGAGTGTTTTCGATCATCTCGGCGACGTCGTGCTGGTGATCGACGAGCCGGGCGGGATCGAAGCGTATCTCAGTGAGTTTTACGAGCGATTGTCAGACCGTTTTCGAGAGATCGACGAAGCTGACGATATCGCGCTCGCGCCCGAAGAACTATTTCTCACTGCCCAGGAATTGCGCGAGCTGGTACCGATGCGGCAGCGTATTGAGCTGCGCACGCTCGGTCGAGTCGTCTCCGAAACAGACATGGACCTCGCGCTCGAAGCGGAAGTGCCTGCCGTTCAACTGGGACGCGCGCGCGGCAAGCGGCAGCCGGTGTTTCTGTTTCCGGTTGTCGAAAGCGCGGTGGAAGTCGAGTGGCAGTCGCAATCAACGCTTCGTTATCACGGCCGCATTGCGGACCTCGCGGCTGAGGTGAGTCGCGCTGTCGCGGAAGCGCGGACGACAGTCTTTGTGATGCCGAGTCTTGGTGTTGCCGAACGAATTGTCGAGATTCTTAACGAGTACAAGATCGAGACTCGCCTAACCTTTACCACCGAGGCGTCCGACCCATCAATCCGGCGACCGGTCATAGTCACAGTGGGCCATCTGAGCGGGGGCTTTGAGCTGCCGCAGTCGCATTTGACCGTACACGTCGAAGCTGATGTCTTCGATGAAACCGCCGACTCAGTCGATCGTCGTCCGGCAGCCGCAGAGCGAACACAGAAAACGGAAAAACGAAAGCGCAAGTCGAAAGCAGCGGCTTTCCTTTCTGACTTTCGCGATCTCAAGCCGAATGATTACGTGGTCCATATTGATCACGGCGTTGCGCGCTTCGGTGGTTTGCAAACGCTCGATCTGGGACCACGCACCGGCGAGTTCATGTTGCTTTACTACGCCGACGAAGCGAAGCTCTACGTTCCCGTCGAACGTCTCGACCTCGTGCAGCGTTATTCGAGCGCCGAAGGACATCAACCTCAGCTCGATCGACTCGGCGGACTCGGCTGGCAGAAAACCAAAGCGAAAGCCAAGCGCGCGATGCGCGACATGGCCGACGAGCTGTT
>DAIOGT010000171.1:0-10570 GCA_036745095.1 Pyrinomonadaceae bacterium | reverse complement strand
CGTTCACAGCCGCAGCACCGCCGCGCGGTTGAAAGATGGTCCAACCAGTGAAGCAACGCGCCACTTCCTGCACGTCTTTCTGTGTGTAGCCTCCATCGACGCCGATGGTGTGTAGCTCCATCAACTCGCGCGCATAATTTTCGTTGATACCACGTCGCTGTTGCTGAAGTTGTACTGGCCGCAGCGGTTGCAGAGTCCCTCGCCGGCGAATGGCGTTTGGACTAACGCTCTGGAAGTTGTCGAGATAAAACAACATTGCCGGACTGTGTGCCGTGGCTTGAAGCAATGTTGAAAACTTGCCAAGCGCGTTCGGACGAATCGTGTCGCGATCATAAGCAGGCAGCAACCAGCGATCGGCGCCTTTTCCCGCGAAGATGTTGAAGTGGTTGGTCCAAAAATCAACCATCACTTCCTGGAGCTGTCGTTCGCTGTAGACCGCACGAAGAATTCGCGAGGTTTGGAGCTCGGCGATGATGCGCTGCGGCCGTTGCAATCCATTTTCGCGATAGTATTCCTCAATCACTTTCCGATACTTTTCGTTTTCGAGCGGATTCGCGGGTGTCGGATTCGTGGCTGGCTGGTTCTGATTGTTTTTCGTCTCCCGAGCTTCGGCCAAATCCTCAGGCAACATTCCACGTGCCTGGAGCTGTCGCAGCAGTTGTCCGGGTTGGGGGTATTTTTCGTAGAGCTCCGCAGTCGTCATGTTGAGGACTGGCAGGTCGCGCACCTTATTTTCTACAACGGTATCGGCAATCTTCTCAGGGCTGAGCTGCTGGTTAATGTAGTTTTCCAGGCCCATTGCCTTGACGCGCTCGACGTCGCCCGGCCGCGCACCAAAACCAAGGCGGTTCAGCACGTGGATGATCCGCTGTTCCTCGGTTAACGATTTCTGACGCTTTTGAGCGAAGCCAACCGGGCTGGTCAACAAGAGGAGTAGTACTAATGCAACAATCTTCTTCATGTTCCGTTAGACGCACGACCCAGGAGATCGGTCTAAAAAATCCGTCAAATCCGCGTTACTGAGTTCGCGCCCGCGGGCGCGGATAAGTCACCGGGCTCTTATTCCCGTCCTTATCTATCGCTCTCACCCCGAAAAAGTAATTGTCCTTCGACATCCCCTTCATAGTAAAACTCGTCACGTTGCCGACCGGCCTGGAATTCGTCCAGACCGCCGCGGTCGTATCGCGCCAAACGATCTCGTAACCAGCCAGGTCCGGTTCTTTATTCGCGTCCCAACGCAAATCGGTGTCGTTCGACAAACGCTGCGCGACGATCGTCACGCCCTGCGGTCGCGAAGGCGCCCACGCGAGCGCCGCCAGCGAGGCCGCGTTTACGCGCGCGACGTTCGCGACGTACGCAAAATCAACAAACTCCGGCAGGTCGCCAAACTGCACGCCATTCTCGACCCGCACGTTCTGATGCTGGTGCCGGAACTCTTCGTTTACTTCCGTGAATCGCACTGCCGGATAGCCGCGCTCGACAAACGGGATGTGATCGCCGCCGCGTCCGTATCGATCGCGCCGGTAAATCATCATCACTTTGCACTGTGGCACAAACGTGTCGCCGATCTCTTTGATAAACCGTGCGAGTTGTCTCGACGCGGAGTCATTCTCGCCACCGACACTGCGCCGCGTCGTTGCCTCCGCCGGAGTTTCGTTCGATGGCACGCCTTCGGAGAACACACGCACGTGGTTGCGATCGCGCACGCCATTGCCGCCGAGCGTGTTGCCGATGATGTCGTTGGTGAACATCGCATCGACATTCCAGTTTTTCTGTTTTGCCTGTTCGGCATAATGAGTAGACCCGAGCAGGCTCTGCTCTTCACCAGCGACGGCCATGAAAACGATGGTCGCGTCAAACTCGTACTTCGCCATCACGCGCGCCATCTCTAGCACTGCGGCAGTTCCTGAAGCATCGTCGTTGGCGCCGGGAGCGTCGCACTTCGCATCCGTGGGCGAATTGCACATCGAGTCGTAGTGACCGCTGACGACGTAGACGCGATCCGTGGCCGCTTGTGATCCTTTAAGCGTCGCGACGACGTTCGTGATGATCGTTGGCTCCGGTATGCGTGGCGCTTTTGGTTGTTCGTACGACTGCTTCTCTACCGTCATGCGACCGTTCGAAGCGGCAGCTGCTTTAAGAAACTCTGCGTACAGCCAGTCACGTGCAGCGCCGATGCCACGCTTCGGGTCGTTCTGCTCTGACAGCGTGTTGCGTGTGCCGAACGAAACAAGTTTACGGATCGATGCTTCAATGTTGCGCGCATTGATCTCGCGCACGATGTTCGAGATCGCGCGATTGCGAACGGGTACTGATCGTCTTGAAGGCTGTCTCGTTTGAGCGGAAACAACACCGAGGCTTGCCACCAGGATGAAAATCATCAGAAGTTTCATGGTCTATGACTTTAACATTAAAGTAAGCCGCGGATGAACGCAGATGAACGCAGATCTGCGTTTATTCGCGTTCATCCGCGGCCTAAACTCTTCTGTTAGCGGATGCGGTAGGCGCGGCCTTTCCAGACGACGATAAACTCGCCATCGAGCTGGTCCGCGATCTGCTTGATCTCAGGCTCGTCTGCAATGAGGGCACGGTAACGTTCGGAGCCACGAGTGAGATTCATGGTATCTCGCGAAGAGTCGTAAGCGGTGTCGATCCACACACTGCCCTGTTTGCGAAAACGACGACCCGCAACGGATCGCGTTTCGCCACTTTGGTCCTTATTCTCATCGGCCCGACCAGGTTGCAGGACACTGAGCCCTTGTACCCCGGCGCCCCTCGCAGAATCTGTTGACTCAGCTTTCTTGTTAGCAGTACGGCCCACGTCACTTTTGCGATCTTCCTCTCGCTCTGTCCGCGCCACTGTTTGTGCCGCAGGCGCAGCCGCGGGCCGTTCCTGAACCTCTTGCTTTCGCACTTCCGTCTCAACAGTGGAGGGGCTTGGTTCGGGGGTAACAAAAGGCCTGGCTGCCGCTTTGTTAGCTGACGTTTGTGGTTGTGGGTCTGACTTCGGCGGCGCCGCAGCTACGTCTTTCGCCGCCTCCGTTTGAACTACGGGCGCTGAGTTTGGCGCAGGAGCCGGAACCGGATCAGATTCTCCCTGCAGCGTGCGCTCTTGTCTGTCTCTGAATCCTTCGGCTCCCGGCGCGGTTTTTTTCGCAGCGCCAGGCGAAGCCGTGCCTGCCGCAGTCGGGGTTGGCGGTTGTTCCTTGTTAGTGACCTGAGTAACGTAATCACCCGATTGATCACGCCGCAGGACCACATACCCAATTGCCGCGACAAGGATCAATCCGAGTGCGGGCGCAGCGTAACGCAAAACCATCGGCGTGAAGAGACTCGCCAGAAAAGTTCGCCACACAGACGGTGCTGACACTTTCGCCTTCTCCGCCGCACTTACTACACCCACCGACGCGCTGAGTTGCACGACGAGTTCGCGACAACGTGTGCATTCAGCCAAATGTGCTGTGTAACGTGCACGTGCCGGAGCGGGCAGCGCATTTTCTGCGAACGCGCTGAGCTCGTCAGCATCGAGATGGTCTTCCGCCGCGTTAGACACAGTTGCATCGTCTCGCCGCCCGAGCCGTCGCAACAACAGATCCATCTCGTTGTTTCTTTCCTGTTTCATCTCAATCAGAACGCTGCCTTGTAAAGAACGTCTTTCACGCAATACCTTGCATCACCCGCGAAAATCTGCGGTTTCCTTGCTCAAAAGCGACTCCAAATCCGTGTCCAAATGCTGCGCGACCTCCGCAAACGAGCGCTCTGTTTCAGCCGGTGTCCAACCACGTTCATCAACGAGTATCTTCGTGACGCGCTTTCGCAAATCAGTTTGAATCCGAGTCAAACGACGGCTCGCAGTGGCTTCGTGGACGCCCAGCACCGCTCCGGCCTCACGCAGTCGCAGGTTGTCGAAGTAATAGAGTTTCACTAACAGACGATCCTCTGCGGCCAAATCCTGAACGGCGTTGTGCAGCGCCTGTTGCATGTCAGTTTGCGCAAATCGATTTGATATCGACTCTTCCGGTGTCGGGATGCCGGCGACGATCGGCTGTCCTTCAGCGACGCGCGCGAGCCGTTCGAGATCCGTATCTTCCTCGGTTTGCACTAATCGCGATTGCTTGCGAAATGTGTCAACTGCAAGTTGGGCCACGACGGCACGCAACCAACCGGCAAGCGAGCCGCGACCCGAATAGTAGGCCAGCTTGCTTGCAGGCATCCCATCTTTGCGAGCGCGGAGGCCGTAAAGTTCTGCCCAGATCGACTGCGCGAGATCTTCGGCCGCATCCTCGTTTGCACTTGCCGATCGCGCCGCGGAGCGCACGGTCGCGGTAAACCGTTCGACCAGATCGGTCCACGCTTTTTCATCGCCACGCTCGCAGGCGATAATCAAACACAGGTCGTCAGCCTGCATCTCGTCGATAAACTTCGAGATCTGAGCGTGAGGTGTGTCGGGGTCGTCCTTGAATAAATACTTCTCCACCGCGGCTGTGATTCGCGGCAGCAGCAGTTCGCGACCGAGCGCACGACTGTCGGCGGCGCGGGCAAGCAGCCGCGCAGCGCCTTCATTCAACAAGCGGTGGAGATCTGGCTTTATGGTTTCCACGGACAATCCAGCCACAGACTACACGTTCGATGCTAAAATCCGTGTTATCCGTGGCCAAATTCTAACACCCAATGTTGCGCGTTACTGAAATCTTTCGCTCGATTCAGGGCGAATCAACTCACGCTGGTCGCCCGTGCACCTTCGTGCGTCTGACGGGTTGCCCGATGCGATGTGTGTGGTGCGACAGTGAGTACACGTTCACGGGCGGTGAGCATTATTCGATCGACAGCATCATGGACCAGGTAAAAGCGTTCGGATGCGAACTCGTCGAAGTAACGGGGGGCGAACCGCTCGCACAAAAAGAAGCGTTTCAGTTAATCGAGCGACTCTGTGACGAAGGTTATGAAGTGCTGATTGAAACCGGTGGTTACGTCTCGACCAGGGGTTTGGATGAACGCGCGAAGGTGATTCTCGATATCAAATGTCCGGCGTCCGGCGAAGAAGCTCGAAACGACTGGTCAAACCTCGAGCGTCTGCGTCCTGATAAAGACGAGGTGAAGTTCGTCGTCGCTGACGAAGGCGATTGGACCTATGCCAGCAAGTTGATCACACAACAAGCTCTGGAAAGTAAAACCAAAGCCATCCTGATCTCCCCCGCATGGGGACAAATCGATCTGCAAGAGCTTGCAAACTGGATCTCGGGCAGCGGCTTGAACGTACGCATGCAGTTGCAACTGCACAAATACATCTGGGGCCCGGACGTTAAAGGAGTGTGATGGGCGGTTCACAGGAGATCGCAACTGAAGAGCTCGAAACGGCCATCGACGACGATGGACCACAGCTCGCCATCTGTCTCGTTTCCGGCGGCATGGACTCCTGTGTCACTGCTGCCATTGCCCGCGAAGAAAATGATGAGCTTGCGTTCCTGCACGTCTCCTACGGCCAGCGTACTGAGAAACGTGAGCGCGAGGCATTTGAAGCGCTTGCAGATCATTTCGATGCGAGATCGCGTCTGGTGATCTCACTCGAGCACCTCGCGAAGATCGGCGGCTCGTCGCTCACGGATGATCGTATTCCCGTGACTGTTGCGAACCTTTCCGCGACGGGGATTCCGTCCAGCTACGTTCCTTTTCGAAATGCGCATCTCCTCTCCGCTGCAGTCAGTTGGGGCGAGGTAATTAATGCGACGTCGATCTACATCGGCGCCGTCGCGGAAGATTCCTCAGGCTACCCCGACTGCCGTCCGGAGTTTTATGACGCCTTTCAAAACGTGATCGATTTGGGAACGAAACCCGAGACACGTTTCACGATTCAAACGCCCGTTATCGCGATGCGAAAGTCGGAGATCGTACAAAAAGGGATCCAACTGAGCGCGCCGCTGCACCTGACGTGGTCGTGCTACAAAGAGTCGGAACTCGCGTGCGGAAATTGCGATTCGTGTGCCCTGCGGCTGCGGGCATTTCGCGAGGCTGGCGCTGTTGATCCTATTCCCTACATGCTTGACAGTAGTCGTTTTGCTTATTAAGTTTAGGTCAATTTCAGGATGATAAATTTTTACAACCAGTAAATTGCGTGGGCGCATCCTACGCTGTTCGCAGCTTAGGCCACACACGACGGAGGAATCTTTATGATTGGCAAATACTTTTTCGGAGCGCTGGCGGTAGCCATCCTCGTTGCGTCCGCTTCTTTGACTGCGTTCGCCCAGGTCGGCGAGTTGCGCGGTAAAGTTTGGATGCAGCAGGCAGACGGGCAAAAGGTTCCCCTTGCTAACGCGCAGATCGACGTCTTCAGAGTCGACCTGACCGCAAAATACGCCACCAAGACTGATAAAAAAGGCGAGTTTGTTTTTGCGGGATTGCCCTTCATAGGTACTTACACAGTAGCTGCGAGCCATGCCACTGCGGCACCGAGTTGGTTACCCGGCGTGAAAGTCGGACGCGATATTACTTACGAGCTCACAGTGACTCCGGGTGACGGAAAGCGACTCAGTTTCGAAGAGATCAAGAGCGCGGGTGGTGGTGCAGCAACTCCTCCTGCCGCGAGCGGTGCAGCCGCTGGCGGCGGTGAGAGCGCGGCAGACAAGGCGAAGCGCGAAGAACTGATGAAGAAGAACGCTGAGATCGAGGCGGCCAACAAGAAGATCACAGAGGCCAACGAGGTCATCGCCCGCACCTTCAAGGCAGGAAACGAAGCGCTGACGGCCGCGGGTGCGGCGAGCCGCGCCAGTAATACGGAGGAGGCGCTTGCGAAATACACGGCGGCACTCGCTCAGTATGATGAAGGCCTGGCTGCCGATCCGGAGCAGCCCGCGATACTCACCAACAAGGCCGTAGCTTTGAAGGGACGCGGTGTCGAACGCTTCAACTCAACCGTAAGATCAAAGACGCTCGACGACGCGGGACGCACCGCTGGTCTGCAAGCGGCCAAAGAGGACTTCAAAGCTTCGGCCGAATTTGCAGGCAAAGCAGTCGTGCTGATCAAGGCCCAACCGGTGCCGACCGAACCGGCGGAGCTTCAGCGGTACAACGGTAACAAGTATGCCGCGATGCTTACGCACGCCGAAGCAATGCGTCTGCATGTAAGCAAAGGCGATCCGACTCAGGCAGATGCCGGGACGGCGGCTTTCAAGGAATACCTTGCAGTCGAGACGGATCCTGCCAAGAAGGCAAAAGCACAACTCGATATGGCCCAAATGCTGCTCGACGCGGGTGCTGCCGACAAGGCGTTAACGGAGTTTCGCTCGATCCTGGCAGCGACACCGGATAGTCCCGAAGCCAACCTCGGCGCCGGACTTGCGGTTTATGCCACGGGCGACAAAGCGAAGTTTCAGGAAGCCGCAAACTTTCTACAGCGCTTCGTGGAAGTCGCTCCGGATAGCAATCCGATGAAGGATGACGCGAAGGCGATCCTGTCGGAGTTGAAGAACACTGAAAACGTAACACCCGAGAAGGGCAAACCGGCGCCACGCCGAAAGCCGTAACGAACTTAGCCACGGATTACTCGGATTCATCGCTAAACGATCCGTCTAATCCGTGGCTATTTTTCTGTAAGATTCCCCACTAAATCCTCTGGAAAACCTACCTTGACACTCTTCACGTTCAAACTGTACTATGAGTGCACAACGATGTTAATCGCATCGTTGCGTTAGGAAAAACCGGTCAAGCCTTGCGCCTCATTCGGCGCCCAATCCACTACTCAGAATCGGGGATTTACCTGCTCCCGAGAGCTTTAGTGCACAAATGTCAGCCAAATTAGGCGAAATACTAGTACGCGAAAATTTAATAAGCCCTCAACACCTGAGAGAGGCCCTCGACTACCAACGCGAAAATGGTGGCCGGCTCGGCTTTAATCTGGTGAAACTCGGTCTTATAAGCGACGACATGATCACTGCCGTTCTTTCGCGGCAGTACGGCATTCCGTCCGTCAACCTCGACCTCTTCAATATCGATCCTTCCGTCATTAGCCTCATCCCTCAGGAAGTCGCGCAGAAACATTCGGTGCTACCTCTATCGCGCGTCGGCGCAACGCTCACGCTCGCAATGGTCGATCCGACCAATGTCTTCGCGATGGACGACGTCAAGTTTATGACCGGCTTGAACGTCGAACCGGTGGTTGTCGCCGAAGGCAGTGTGCAACTGGCCATAGCCAAGTATTACGGCAGCTCACGCGAGATCGAGCTCGCCACCCTGCCATCGGAAGAATTACCCAACGGCAACGGCTCCAATAACAACGGCTCAGGCGGGATCACGCATGACGATCTCGTTTCGCTCGACAGCATCGACTTCGAAACGGGTCAGAGCGAAGACGTCGAGGTACTCGAAGACAACGAGGAGATCGATCTCACAACACTCTCGAAGATGAGTGAAGATGCACCGGTCGTGCGTCTCGTGAACGTGCTGCTCGTCGATTCGCTGCGCCGCGGTGCTTCCGACATTCACGTCGAGCCGTACGAGAAAGAGTTGCGCATCAGGTTCCGTATTGACGGCGTTCTTTACGACGTCATGCACCCGCCATTGAAGATGCGTGACGCTTTGATCTCACGTATCAAGATCATGTCGAAGCTCGACATCTCCGAGAAGCGTCTGCCTCAGGACGGTCGCATTAAGATAAAAGTGAAAGTCGACGCACGTTCACGCGAGCTCGACTTTCGCGTTTCCACACTGCCGACTCTGTTTGGCGAGAAAGTCGTACTGCGTTTGCTCGACAAACAGAACCTGATGCTCGACATGACGAAGCTCGGTTTCGAGCCGGAGTCGCTAACGAAATTCAAGAGAAACATCTCCAAGCCCTACGGCATGGTGCTGGTTACTGGTCCAACCGGAAGCGGTAAGACAAACACGCTCTACTCCGCGCTCCAATCGTTGAACACCATCCAAACCAACATCATGACGGCGGAAGATCCGGTTGAGTTCAACCTGCCCGGCATCAATCAGGTACAGATGAAAGAGCAGATTGGGTTGAACTTTGCCGCCGCTCTTCGATCATTCCTTCGCCAGGATCCCAACATTGTTCTGGTCGGCGAAATCCGCGACTTTGAAACGGCTGAAATCGCCATCAAAGCCGCGCTGACTGGTCACCTCGTACTCTCTACCCTCCATACAAACGATGCTCCCTCCACCATCTCGCGCCTCATGAACATGGGCATCGAACCCTTCCTGGTCGCCACGAGTGTGAACCTCATCCAGGCACAGCGACTGATTCGTCGCGTCTGCAAGGATTGCAAACACGAACAACAAACACCCGTTGAGGCGCTGATCGAAGTGGGTTTCTCAAGCGAGGAAGCCAAGACGATCAAGACCTACAAGGGTAAAGGATGTTCCACCTGCAACAACACCGGGTACAAAGGACGAATCGGACTTTACGAAGTGATGGAAATCACCGACGAGCTTCGTGAGTTGATCTTGATCGGAGCTTCTGCACTTGAATTAAGGAAGAAGGCGGTCGACGACGGCATGATCACGTTGCGCGAATCGGGTCTGCACAAGATTCGCGCGGGCGTGACCACCCCTGAGGAAGTCGTTCGTGAAACGGTCGCCTAATCGAGGAGAACGAAGATGCTAAGACCAATTGCAATAGCGCTGATGCTTGTGCTGTCCGTGGGCATCATGTTGCCCTTCACAAATTCAGCACATGGCATAAGGCAGACTGTACAAGTAGGACAACGCCGTAATCACCGGCAGCGTTCACGCGCATGGTGGCGGCGTTATCGCGCCCGCCTGCGACAGAAGAGACTGGCGGCTGAGTTGGCCCATCGAAATGCGTTGCTTTCGTTACCGCAAAACCTTTCGGTTGCCGATCTCCAGGGACTTTCAGGTCCGCAGTTGCCCGCACTGCCGCAAAACTCTGCTGTGACAGAAACACTGCCGCCGCCGGTCATGACCGCACCTGTCGCGGCTATCTCGAATGCAGCGCATGCGTCGTCGCTTTCAAACGGCGAAACGCGACCACGAGTTGTTAATCCAGGTCATCCGGCATTCAAAGCGTCAGCATCAGCGCCTGCATCAGCACCCGCGCCGCTGCCGGGCACGATGAATCTCGCAGTGGTTGCCTTGAGCCGGCCGAACCCGGCGTTTCTGACTTCTCGCGAAATGAAGAAGATGCTGGGCGGCGTGGCCGTTGCCGATCTGCGACGCATGGTGATCGACAAGATGGTCGCGTCTGGTGGTTGGGTGGTTAATGACTTCGTTCGCGAAGTTGACGGCAATCGCGTTTTTGTAGTTACGGCGCGAACGCCGAAGGACGCACTCACGCCGGAGAAAGCGTGGACCTTCTATTTCACTGAAGCTGGCGGCCGCATTTACGGGCTGACCACGGATGCACCGGTTGAGTTCGCCGAGCGCATGACGGGCGAAGCCGAGCGCTTCATTCAATCGTTACGCGCGAAAAGCCGTTAATACTTTTAACCACAGATTACACAGATCGATTTGAAGATCTGTGTAATTTGTGGCTGAACAACCGACGAGGAGAACGCTTAAATGCGACTCAACGAATCTGTTCCGCAGATCTCGCTGTCCGAGCTGCTGAGAAAAC
>DAIOGT010000170.1:0-10573 GCA_036745095.1 Pyrinomonadaceae bacterium | reverse complement strand
CGGCGAGAGACGAGGCCATCATCGAGGATAGACGCGCATTAAATGCCCAACCGATACCCGCGTAGATCGCCATCAACACGTAAAGCAGCATTCCCATCCACGCCGCGGGAACGTGAATAAATATGATCCGGTACGCGTCGCCCTGCTGGTAATCTGTCGGCGCTACGAAGAACCCGACAAACATACCTACTGCAAAAAGCAGGGCGGCAGGAATCGCGAACCACGGGATCAGCTTGCCCGCAAGCGGGTAGAACGTCGCTGGAGATGCGTATTTGTAGATATTCATAACTTTTAGATCCGAAGTGACCTAATTACTCCAAAGATATTCGCAAGGCGGCCGCGGCGGCCCACGGCGAAAACAGCATCGACACGATTACAAATGCGCCGAGCAGGTACAAGTGCGCCGCCGGACTTGTGCCCATCACGCTTGCTTCAACCGCACCTGCACCAAAGATCAACGCGGGAACGTACAGTGGCAGCACCAGTATCGAGATCAGGACGCCGCCACCACGCAGGCCGAGTGTCAATGCCGCTCCCACCGATCCAATCAAACTCAAAACCGGCGTGCCTAACAACAAACTCACAAATAGAACTCCCAAGGTCTCACGACTGAGATCGAATTGCACGCCCACGAACGGTGCAATCAACACGAGCGGCACTTCGGCAACAATCCAATGTGCGAGTGTCTTTCCGAGCACAACGAGAAACAGCGGCTGTGGTGTCAGTAACAACTGCTCTAGCGTGCCGTCGTGATAGTCATTCGCAAACAGCCGTCCCAGGGAAAGCATCGACGCCAGCAGCGCGGCGACCCAAACCACTCCGGGCGCGATCGTTCGCAGCAATTGTGACTCGGGTCCGATACCGAGTGGAAAAAGGCTGACGACGATCACGAAAAAGAAGACCGTCGATAGCATGTCGGCGCGGCGGCGCCACGCCAGCATCAGATCGCGCCAAACGATCCAGCGCAACATCGATAAGCTCGAAGGTGCGTTCACGTTGTGAGTTCGAGTCGTTTGGTGCGGCCTGCCGACAACTCCAGCTCCTGATGCGTTGCGACGATCGCAATGCCGCCACCGGCTATGTGGTTTTCAATCAAAGATCTAACTAACAAAACAGCGCGCTTGTCCAATGAGGTCAAAACTTCGTCCAGCAACCATAGCCTCGTATTACAGACAAGAAGACGCGCCAATCCCACCCTGCGACGTTGACCTTCTGACAAGAGTCGTGCCGGAAGCGACTCACGACCAGCCAAACCCATCTGTCCAAGAACCTCTTCAGCGCGTTCTTTGCTGACGGACACGCCATTCAGCGCGTTTGAGATTCTCACGTTTTCAATGGCGCTCAGCTCGTCTTTGACGCCATGACGATGACCGAGATATGTGACTGACGTGTAGAATTCCTCACCCAGCGAGCGGATATTCGCACCTTCCCACTTCACTTCGCCTTCCGCCGGAGCGAGTAACCCACACAGGATCCGGAGCAAACTGGTTTTGCCGCTCCCGTTTGGCCCGGTGAGCTGAATGTATGTTCCCGGAGACACTGACAGATCGAGTCCGCTGAAAAGCCTGCGATCTCCGCGCACGCAACCGAGCTTACTGAGCTCTAGTATTTTTCTTGTCCTCCGCGCCGATTGTAGCATTAGCCGCGGATTACACGGATTTGAGACGGATTTTTCAGTTTCTCTGCTTCGGCTGCACCGGTCCATTTACGCGCAACCATTCGTGCCAGCCGCCTTGCAGAACCTTCACGCGCGTGAAGCCGCTCGCCTTAAGAACCTGAGCTGCCGCGATGCTTGATTGATCGTTCGGGCAAGCGCAGTAGGTAACGATCTCGCGATCGCGAGGGAGATCCTTGAGCGGGGGAAACGCCAGCCGAGCTTTTATTTTTCTCACCTTGAAGTGAATCGAGCCTTTGATTGTTGTGGAACTCGCCGCAAACCCCTCGGAGCTACGGACGTCGATGATCGTGACTGGATGATTGCTTGCCACCTTTGCTTTGAGCTCGTCGGCAGTGATCATCTCGACGGGTAATGTCTGCGCTTTAGTAAACGTTGAGTTCGCTACAATGAAGAATGCAAGAATGACAATCCACCGGCAGCTGTTAAAGCTCATGTTAGGCTCCTCTCTTTGTTCAGAGTTCAACCTTTAGGTTGCTACCTCGCTCACACGAAAGACAAACTAAACCTTGAACTCTAAACTTACTCATCTGACCGGGCGGGATTTGTGAAATACACCCGGCGCGGTTTCAGTACCGTTGAAAGTCTTCGGGTCGTACCAGGAGTAAGTTGCTTGCGCGTAATAAAGATAGCCGGGAGCGCCCTTGACGGTTTCACCGATCAAGTCGCCCTGCGGACGCGGTAACTTCCTGCCGCTATTCGCGGTGACGAAATCATTTGGACTATGCACTTTTAAATCGTTGCCAACGACGTCTTTGAGAACGAAGGTTTGCGTCGCCTCCGGATCGCGCCAGTGGTTTGGACCATGCCCGTGAATGACCGCCAGCAGTGTTTCGTCTTTTTCGACGCGTAGTCGCCGTTTGTGATCGACACCGTTGCTGCGTGGTTGGCGCACGAGCCACGGCGGCAAGTCCTGGTTCATCAGATCGAGATTCGCGGGTTTCAGAACGACTGCCAGATCTTGCGAGCCGTCGCCGTTGAAGTCGCCCGAAAGAAAATTCGGATCGTAGTTTGTATCGACGACTGCGGCGTCCTTGAAGATGCGTCTGACTGCTTCATGGACTTCGGATTGTTTTGGCGCCGCCGCGACAACTAGTTCAACCGGGGTCGACGCGGGAGAGGGCTGAACCACAGGCGGCGGCGCTTCGGCGATCGGGCGGTTCGGTTGCGCGCTACACGCGCAGATCACGAACACGATGGCTATGAATAAACAGAGGATGATTCGTGCCATTATTAGTTAACCTCTAAAGCTTGAACTTTTGAACTAACAACTGAACGAAACCGAAGCCCGCCAGACAATTGCCCAGCGAGCTTCGGGATAGTGCCTCGTCAGTTTGCTGCCGCCGAAATCATAACGACAACACAAAAGCGATCAGATCGTTACGCTGCGCCGCAGACAACGCGTTGAAGTTATTCCTCGACGCCGTTGCCTGACCTGCATGCAATTGGATCGCGTCAAAAATCGTGACCGCCAAGCCTTCATGCATGAGCCGGTTGCGTGCGCGGACGCCCCACAAGGGAGCCGTTCGAATCATGTTGGCTGTTCCCTGGCCGCCATTCTGAACAATGCCATCCCCCGTTCCAATGTTGTGCAGCGCAAAATCGCTGAACGGGTGAATGATCTTGTTGCCAAGAGCTGCCGGTACCGCGAAAGCACCGCCGTTGATTAAGGTTCCCGGAGGCGCAGTCACAAACGTTCGCGTGTGGCAAACAGCGCAACCGACGCTATTGAAAAGCGGGTCTCCACGTGTCGCAGCCGCCGGAATCGGTTGCTGACGCCGGGGAGCACGTGTTGCTGCCATGAAGTCGGCAAAAGCCAACACGTCCAATCCATCGTCCTCGGGATCCGGAACCGGATCGAAAGGTGATGGGAACGTCACGTTAACGATGCCACTTGCCGTGCTGGCCGGGTTCTCATGCGTTCCGGCATCAGCGGCGTTTGAGCTTCGACCGCCGAAGCCGTCGAACGGATTGGTGATTCCCATCTCGTTGAGATAAGCATCACCGGAGAACGAAACCAGGCTCGCATGTTGAGCTTTCCAGCCGAACCGGCCGATGCGGAGCGTGTTGTTGGCTTCCGTTACGGGGACGTTAACTAGAGTTCCACGTTGGGCGAGTGGTTGAGCGGCGACGTTGTTCTGAAGAGCTGAGTTAGAGAGACACTCGACGAAGCCATCACCGAGCGTGCTGAGCGTGACGCGGAATGCCTTCACGGATTCTGCCGTAGAGATGTGTTCGACGATGTCGGAGTCGGTCGCACGAGCATGAATTAATTGCCCGCCCGGTGCGTCCACAAACGCGCCGTTGCTGATATGACCAGCTCTGAATTCCATCTGCTGGCCAAATGCACCGACGTCAATGGACTGGTGACACTCAACGCAACCCACATCGTTGTAAGTTGGTCCAAGTCCGTCTTCGATAGTCTCGCGTTCCGAGAAGATGAATTTGTTGTCCTCGAATCTGCCATTCCCGCGCGCGGTGGGTGGCTCAGGCTCGTTGACGCACTCGTCGATCGGTACGCCCTTTACGCCGAAACCATTGAACAGATCATCGGTTTTAGCGTCCATGTCGGTGGTCAGTGCCTCGGTTGCAGTCTGACCTTCGACAGGTTGGGGCGAGCTCAAGGGTAGAAAGAGCGCGACCGCGAATAGAATTAGCGTAAGGATAGGCAAAACTTTCCTCATTTAACTGACCTCCTAGGAGCTATAAACGGGTTACGATCACAAAACCTACAGTTCGCACACCGGCAAACCGCACAGTTCTGCGCTAGTTTTTGCGAAAACCCTGCTTAGACTTTGGTACTAAGGCAGCTCGAGTCGTAGGGGGTTCGACCGGAGTTAAAGAGTCCTCTCACGAAATAAGGAACCAAGGCTTAACCCTGATTGTGAGAGAGAGAGAGAAGAGGCGCGGTCTCTGCTCGACAAAAACAGATTTAGCTGGGCAATACTTAAGGTCGGGAGGGCCGCACTCTATGCCCGTTTAGAATCAATGTCAAGAAAATTTTGTTCGACAGATTACATAGCGGCCCGGATCAGGTAATCTGTGTAATCCGTGGCTAAACTGAAGCAAAAACCTTATCCATTCACAGCGATTGTCGGCCAGGAAGAGATGAAACTCGGGCTGGTGCTGAACGTTGTCGATCCATTGATCGGCGGCGTTTTGATCATGGGCCATCGCGGCACCGGGAAGTCGACGGCCGTTCGCGCCCTCGCAGACTTGCTGCCGAAAATCCAGGTCGTCGAGGGTTGTCCTTATAATTGCGATCCCGAAGACGATCTGTGCGATCAGTGTCGTTGCTCGAAGATCACTTCGAAGCAGACGCAGGTGCCGGTTGTTGAACTGCCTTTGGGCGCCACTGAAGATCGGGTTTGTGGGACCATCGACATCGAGCGCGCCCTCACTGCAGGTCGAAAAGCTTTCGATCCCGGCTTGCTGGCGCGCGCTAATCGCGGCTTTCTCTATATCGACGAAGTAAACCTGCTTGAAGATCATCTCGTCGATCTATTACTGGATGTGGCGGTCACGGGAATAAATAAGGTCGAGCGTGAAGGCGTTTCCGTCGAGCATCCAGCCAGCTTTGTCTTGATCGGTTCCGGGAACCCGGAAGAAGGTGAGCTTAGACCACAACTACTCGATCGTTTCGGATTGCACGCCGAAGTCACGACCGAAAACTATCTACAAAATCGTATCGATATCATCGAGCGTCGCGAACGTTACGATCGAGATCGAGAGGCTTTTTGTGAATCATTCGCGGCGGATCAGGAGCACCTTCGCAAACGTATCACACGCGCACGAGCGAACCTCACTAAAGTCACTGTCGACCGCCCCGTGTTGGAAAGGATCGCGCAACTCTGTGCTGACTTGAAAGTCGATGGGCATCGTGGTGAGCTGACGATCATGCGCGCTTCACGTGCGCTCGCGGCGTTCGAGGGTCGTCGCGTTGTGACAGACGATCATGTAAAGCGAGTTTCCGCGATGGCGTTGCGTCATCGTCTGCGTCGTGACGCGCTGGACGAGACAGCGACGAGCGAACAAATCCAACAGGCAGTCGATGAAGTATTTCCTAGTCCACCTCAGTCGCAACCATCGGGCGACAATGGCAGCGGTGAAACGCAGAATCTCGATCGTCCAGGGCGAGCAGACAAAGAAACTCCACGACAGCGGCGGTCCGCGTCAGGAGCGAGCTCACGACCAAACGACGCGGACGCGTTGTCCTCACCAGCAGTGGAGCGGAAGTCGGGCGAGGTGAAGCTCGACGAGCACGTACGATCCACCGACCGCGCTGACAAGTCGCGTTCGTTGAGCCGGCGCGCAAGCGGAGGAAAGGCCGCTCTCGTCCAACAGCGCGGCCGGTACACGCGCGCAGTCACATTTAAAACCACGGGAGCACGAATCGCGATCGACGCGACGCTGCGCGCACTCGCCGGACTTGGCAAACCGTTCGTACCCGTCAGCTCAGAAGCCCTGCGTTACAAGCTACTCAAACACAAGCAAGGCACGTTGTTTGTTTTCGCGATCGACGCCTCCGGCAGCATGGCCGCAAACCGGATCGCGCGCGCGAAGAGCACCATCCTGAAGCTGCTCCGCAAGTCGTACCTGAATCGCGACAGCGTAGCGATTGTTTCTTTTCACGGCACGACTGCAAATGTAGACTTGCCTCCGTCGCGCAGCATATTGCGAGCGCGGCGCGTGCTCGACTCATTGCGGATGGGCGGCAGCACGCCACTCGCGCTAGGGCTGGTGACAACGATCGAGTTGTTGGAGCTCGTAGGAAACAAGTTTGGTGAAACAGTCGTGCTGTTGTTTACTGACGGTCGTTCGAATGTGCCACTTAGACGCGGCGGTCTCAACCTGCGAGCGTTCCGGCATGTAAAGATCGAGTCGGAGCTGCGAGAACTCACCGTGGGGCTGGCGCGAACGAAAACTCGCGTTGTCGTTGTGGATACACAAAGAGAATTTGAGACCAGCGAAGACACGCGGCGGCTCGCGGGAATTCTGCGAGCTGGATTTGTAAAGGTCGCTCCTGCCAATCAACGTAAAATTCGTGGTTAAAAGTTCAAATGAAGAGCGCGACGCGAAAGTATTCGCGCTGTACGAGCAACTCGTCGAGATCGAACAGCGATTGATACCTACGGGTCTGCACGTCTTTGGCCGCCCCTCATCAGCGGGTGAAAAAACGGATCTGCTGAAGATGATCGCTTCGTTCGATCGACCCGAAGCAGGTGCTCGTGCGCTACCTGAAGAATTGCTTGACGATGCAGTGCGAGAGTTTCTGGCCAACGGTATGGATGCAGCAGTCGCACTCTTAGAGCAGAAGGGATTAACTGCCGGGACAACTCGACCGCTCTTTAATCTGCTTGAATCAGTCACTACGAAGCTCCAAACCAACAACGAGATCGATTCACTCGTCCGCGCGCTGCGTGGCGAGTTCATCGAGCCTGGTCCAGGGGCCGATATAATTCAGAACCCCGACATCCTTCCGACTGGCCGGAACACCCACGCGATCAATCCATACAATGTGCCATCCGCCGCGGCCTTTGCGCGCAGTGAGGCAGTCGCAAACAGCCTGCTCGATCGTTACAAAAACGAGAACGGTCGCTATCCCGAAGCGATGGCACTCGTACTTTGGGGACTCGACAACATCAAGACGCAGGGCGAAGGCGTGGCTCAGGCGTTGTGGCTGCTGGGCACGCGTCCGGTGCGCGATGCTTTAAATAGGACCACGAACGTCGAAGCGATTCCCCTCGCTGAGCTCGGCAGGCCACGCATTGACGTCGTGATGACGGTCTCAGGCATTTTCCGCGATCTGTTTAGTCCGACGGTCCAACTGCTCGACAAGGCCGTGCGCCTCGTGGCCCAACTCGACGAGTCGCTTGATCTCAACTACGTCCGCAAACACGTCTTGCAACAAGTCCAGCAGGACGGTGGCGACATGGATGACGCGGCTGTACGCGTCTTCTCGAATGCGCCGGGAAACTACGGCACGAACGTCAACTTCATGGTGATGGATTCGCAGTGGGAACGCGAAGAGACACTCGGCGATCTCTTTGTGACGCGAAAGTGTTTTGCGTATGGACGCGACTCGAAAGGACGCGGATTTGAGGGCAGGGAAGCGCGCGTTGCGATGGACCGTGCGCTTTCACGCGTCGAGGCGACGTACCAGAACATCGATACGTTCGAAATCGGGCTGACTGATGTGGACCATTACTTCGAGTATCTCGGTGGAGTGTCGAAAGCGGTGGAGAAACGTGCGCAAGCGCGGCCGGCGATCTATCTTTCCGACAGTCTTTCACGTGAAGTGAAAATTCGATCACTTGAAGAGACAGTGCGTTTGGAGACTCGCGCGAAGACGTTGAATCCAAAGTGGTACGAGGGAATGTTGAAGCATGGTTTCAGAGGTGTGGCTGAGATCGAGAACCACGTGTCGAACACGTTTGGCTGGAGTGCGACCGCGGATGCGGTCGATGATTGGGTCTACACGGAAGTCGCGAACACGTTTTTGTTTGACGAAACGATGCTGGAGCGGCTGCGCGATCTGAATCCACACTCAGCGCACGCCCTCGCGCAAAGATTATTGGAAGCGAATGGTCGTGGGTATTGGGATGTTGATGAGAGCATGATCGATCGACTGCGTGAGATCAGTCGTAAGCTTGAAGACCAACTCGAAGGAGTTATGGAACACGGATAAACGCGGATTGAAAATCACGATTTTATATGTCGGGTCGAGTTTGTTAGCGCCGTTGAGATCCGCGGAGCGCGAGATTAATCGCGCGTACAAGCTCGGTCTGCGTGTATCCGCGCACAACTTTGGTTCGCCACTCTCAGATGGTGAGTGGGGAGAGGTTGAACACGATCTTAAGGAATCCAACATCGTCTTTGTCATTCACGTGATGGACGGTGAGAATGCCACACGTCTCATTTCGGCACTCGAAAAGTTTAAAGACCGCTATGACGCAGTGATCGTCATCAACTGCATGCCCGAACTGATGCGTCGCACGCGCATGGGCCGGCTTGATATTTCAACATTCGGCAGCAAACAAAATGGCAAGGGCGGAAAGCTTTTGCGATCCGTTGGTTCGTGGATGGGAAACCAGGCGCGGCGTGGCAAGTCTCACGGAAAACGCGGACACACGCAGTATCTGAAACTCGTCGATCGCCTGCCGGGAATTCTTAAGTTTGTGCCGACCGCGGGCGCGTTGACTGACGCGAAGCATTATCTATATCTCTTCTGTTACTTTCTCCAGCCCACACCGGGAAATATCCGATCGATGCTGCTCTATTCGCTCGTGCACTACGTTCGCGACGAGCGCTTGAAGAAGATTCGCGTGCCGCAGCCTGAGCATCAGCCATCAGTCGCGATCTATCACCCGAGCGCGCCAGCGTTGTTTCAAACGTTCAATGAATATCGAAAGTGGTATCGCAAACGACTCGATCCAGATTCAACAATTGGGCTCCTGCTGATGCGGCCGCAGGTGATCAGCAAGACGACAAAGCATTACGACGCCCTCATCAATGCCATCGAGGCAGAAGGTCTCAGCGTGATCCCTGCGATCGCGACGCTAATGGACAATCGCGAGGCGGTTTCGAAGTTTTTCGTCGAGGGTGGAGATAAGAAAGCACGCGTCAGTCAAATCGTTTCCCTCACCGGATTCAGTTTTGTTGGCGGCCCGGCAATGAACGACAGCGCCGCCGCCTCAGAGTTTTTGCGCGAGCTGAATCTTCCGTACCGCTCGGCGGTGAGCCTCGACACGCAAACGATCGAAGCCTGGGCTGAGTCCCAGACTGGTCTGAACCCGGTCCAGGCCGGTATGCAGATCGCGATTCCCGAGATCGACGGCGCGACTGAGCCATTCATCTATGGCGGCATTCCCACGCGCGGACAGGAGCCAGTCGCGCTCGATGATCGTTGCGGACGATTAGCCCGTCGCCTCAAGCGCTGGCATACGCTTCAGACGTCGCCTCGCAGCGATGTGAAACTGGCGATCGTGTTGTTCTGTTTTCCGCCAAACAAGGGAAACATCGGCACGGCCGCGGATCTCGATGTGTTTCCGGGTGTCTTCGATGTGCTCAAGCGTCTGGATGCAGAAGGGTATCGAGTCGAGCTTCCCCATTCCGCGGATGATTTGCGGGAGCGACTGATTGGGGGTAACGCTGAAAATTTCGCCGCGCCCGCAAATGTCGCGTATCGCATGAACGTTCAGGAGTATCGCCGGCTGTGTCCGTACGTCAGGGAAGTGGAGAGCGATTGGGGAACGGCGCCCGGATCGATCAACGTTTTTGGCAATGACCTCTTGATTCAGGGTGTGGAGCTCGGGAATGTCTTTATCGGAGTGCAGCCGACATTTGGGTTTGAGGGAGATCCTATGCGGCTAATGATGGCGCGTGGTGGCTCACCGCATCACGGGTTTCTCGCGTTTTACACATACGTTTCAAAAATCTTCAAAGCTGACGGTGTGATTCACTTCGGCACGCATGGCGCGCTGGAGTTCATGCCGGGGAAGCAGATTGGGCTTTCGGGTGAGTGCTGGCCTGATCGTTTAATCGATGAACTGCCGAACTTCTACATTTACAGCGTCAACAATCCTTCTGAAGGCTCGATCGCGAAGCGCCGCTCCTACGCCGAGTTGATTTCGTATCTCACGCCTCCGATCGAGAACGCCGGCCTCTACAAAGAGCTCGCCGGTCTAAAGGATCTGGTGATGGCATATCGCCAATCCGCGAATGAGTCCGAGCGGGATAAGCTCTACCAATCCATCGAAGAACTCCGCCAGGAAGCTCATTTTTGACCGCGGATTGCGCGGATAAAATCCTTCGGATCAACGCGATGTATGAACGTTTCGACGCCGTTAATCGCGATCACGGGAATATCGTACTTATATTTCCTGAGCAGTTCCTCGT
>DAIOGT010000169.1:0-10684 GCA_036745095.1 Pyrinomonadaceae bacterium | reverse complement strand
AAAAAGTTGCGAAGATTGTCCCGTATGGCCCGCCATTTCTTTTCAAAGACTTACACTCACTTACTTAATCGATCAGCTTCCATCGCGTCCCATGCGCCAGTCGGCGCGATCATGGCGCGCTGCCTGAAAGTCGTCAGCTTCAAACCCGTACGGGCAGGACTGAAAACATGCTCGTCTGCCTCGGCATCCTGCTTCGACGATCTAAGTTCCACTTCGACCGGCTTGCTCATTGGAATCCGCCCGCGGTTTCCCGGTCTTGGTATGGGCGACATAGATTGTCTTCTGATCGAAGTCGATGTGCGCGCATTCAAGGACATCAGCGATTCTTCCCTTCAGGTCCAGGTCTTCGTCGAGCATGGGAACAGATGTGCCACCGCGAATTCGTGAGGAAAGATGCAGGAATTTAATTGAAGAGTCTTGAGTCAGTGTGAATACACCAGTACTTGGTCCGATTTGTCGGCAATCACATACAACTATTCATTTCGCGCGTATGCGTTTCCCGACACCTTGCGATTCGCGCCCGCAAACGCGTTGTATTACGCAACAGCTTATCTACGGAGTATGCGTATCTTGGACCATGACTGAACGGAAATTCCAAAGCAGGAAAATCTTTTTTGAGTTTTTTGAGGACGAAAACCGTTCGCAAGGTTAGACCAAGGGGTATCCAATGTAGCTTCGCCTCTTTCAATTATTGTTTTTTAATGTCTATTAGGAATTTAAGTTGACACAGATCCGAACGTGAATATGATGGGCCTTTCACAGGGGCCGTACCTCGCTGGTCACATTCCACAACATAAGTCCTCGCATCTCAGGTTGAGATGTTTGAAGCAGTTCTCCGTACTCCCCTCGCGAGAGTGTTCAGTCTGCTAAAGCATGTCAACAAGAGCGGAGGCTCAAAGGAGCACGCCATGAACTCACGCCGTGATGACTTAACCTCCATCTTCCGCTCGCGTCAACAAACAGTGATTGGCTTTCTGGTGATTGTTACGTTGGTGCTTGCCGTGGTTTCAGGCATTCCGGCGTCGCCGCCTGTCAAGGCACGAACAGAAGTAATTAAGTCTGGATCCCAAATTGTCGTACGTCGAACCCAGGAAGCAAAACAGAACTGTTGTGGAGGCGAGGAGGGTGATAACAAGCCACACACTCTTGCCGGCTCTTACTACACTCTGAAGAACGATTTTTCCGCTAAGCTTTTGCTGAACAATAAAGGTCCCTCGCCGATAGAGATCAGCCCGACGATCTTCGCAATGAGCGGTGAAAAGTTTGAACCTCCAGCAGTAACCGTCGCTGGAAACAGCTATGTATTTGTGAATCTCGCTGACTGGGTAACGTTGGCAGGCCCTCAGTTTGACGAAGGCAGCATACAATTGTTTCACCGCGGTAAGGACCTGGTGATTGGTGCTCAGATTTACTTAACCGATCACTCTGGAAGGCTTAGCTTTGACGAGAAACTCGGTGAGCCGGCAAACTCATCCTCATCCAAGGCTGCCGGCGTTTGGTGGCTACCATCGCCTAAAGGCGGCGTAGACTTGACCCTTTCAAACACCACTAGCGACACCTTTTCGGTAACAGCGACGGTTCGCGCCGAAGCCCCCAAGATGGAAAGAAACCTCACGCTACAGCTCCAGCCACATGAAACCAGGATGTTGGACCTAAAGAGTGAGCTCATTGGAAAAGCACCAGGCGCAATGTCCCGCTTTGGTGCTATCTCGATAGAGCACAACGGACTGCCAGGAGGTCTCGTCGTCCGCGGTATGGCATACGAGGTGGCCGTTGGTTACTCATTGCCGATCCAGTTTTCGGATCCCATGGGTGGCAAATCCACTTCGTTGCAGGGTGCAGGGTTGCGTGTCGGTAGAATCGGCCGCGAGGCGTTGTCACCAAAGGTGGTCGCATACAACGCAGGTGACACGAGCACGACATTGACTGGCCGTGTCCAGTATTCAACCACAGATGGCACAAGTGGCGTCGCTTACGTTCCGGAGATCCAGTTAGCCCCGGCAACTCTAGAGGTAATTGATATTTTGCAGCCGTTGAGAGCTCACAACGTCGAAAGCAGGATTGCCACTGCCAGCCTCGAGTTTGAATATACTGGCAGTCCGGGACGCGTGATTACATCTGCGTTCAGTGTCAGCGAGAGCGGCGAACAGGTCTTTCGAGTGCCACTCTGGGACATCGCCGCGCAACGCAGCGCAACAGGCGGGTATCCATGGTACATCGAGGGAGATTCCTCTACCGTGGTCTACATCAAGAACGTCACTGATCAAGAGCGGCAATACACTTTGCAGTTTCGGTACGACGGTGGTGTCTACGCTCTCGGTGTGCAAACAATTGGGCCTCGAAACACCGCAGCTTTCGACATTCGGGCAATGCGTGACCAGCAGGTTCCGGATGCCGACGGGAAGACGCTTCCGTTAGATGCGAAGACTGGACAAGTCAATTGGTCCATGCGTGGCCCACAAAATCAAGCACTCATCGGCCGTTCAGAGCAAGTGGACCTCACAAACGGAATAAGCAGCAATTACGCTTGTCAGAATTGTTGCCCCGACTCGTTTAACAGTGGTTGGGTCGATCCGGGCGGTGGCTTCGGCTTTGTCGGCGATTGGTGGAACTTCACGGCGCGGGAGCAGACAGCTAACTGCTACGGTTCTCTGATGGCGCCATTCAACGTGTGGCCGTCGTGGGAAAGTGCCAACGGGCAGGTCTGTTCCTGTGACGGTGGCCAGGGAATAGGTCATCTGCCGGGCTTTACATACCTACAAGCGCGTTGGACCTCCTACGAATGGGGCAGTTTTGAATCCGGCAACCCTAACGAGTGTTACGAGCGGCCGATTGATGTTTTGGCAGAGGCTTTTTGTGAAATACTGGCGCGCAGAGTTGATAGCGTGTCACCGGAGCGCGCGTTGATCGGACAACCGGTCGATGTTGTCATAAACGGCAGCGGTTTCGGCACAGGAACGCCGACCGTCAGCGCGGGAAGCGGCATCACGGTCTCTAACGTGCAGTTGATCAATAGCGGCGAAGTCCGTGCCCGCTTCACCATCGCGACGAATGCTCCAGGGGGAAATCACGCCGTTTCCGTGACCACTTCCCTGGGCCAGACGACGACTATCAACGGCAACTTCTTTGTGCAAATTCCAACGCGCCTCAGGAGAGATATACTCGCCCAGACTGTTGTGATTGATCCTGGACCTGGTGATGTGGTCAACTCTTTTGGCGTTGTAACCGCGACAAACCGGTGTGGGGGGTATCGCAACGTCACTTACACTTTAGTAGATCAACAGGGTGAGGTGATTCTCCTGGCGGTTCCCATCACCGAAACTTTCGACAACTATCAAGGTCCTCCGGAGATAGCTCCGCAAGATAAGACCGTTTTCACGTCGAGTGGGGTAATCGGCGATACGTTGGGGTTGACTGGTCCACATCCAACGTGTCCTCCGCCTTTCAGCCTGTCTTTTAATCAGCGATTTAGAGTCGACACGAGTCCGTCATTTCAACTGAGCACAGTCAACTCGGTTAGTATGTCGAAGAGCAGTTCAGGCAGTTACACTATTGCTGTTAATATGACTACACCATAGATGGTTTCAAGCGGAAAGGGAGTTTAGTGAACGTAGGTAAAGTTCTGCTAGCTTTAATGGCGCTTTGGATCCCTATAACGTTGGGAGCCGTCTTCGATCATTCAAGGACCAATTTTTACAGCGTTGCATTGCAGTCGGACAAATACGCTGGAGAGTTTGTGTCTCTAACTTCAGAGGAGGCGTTTGTAAAGGCTCTTATCGCCGCCCGGAAACCGGGAGGTATTGTTCGCACGGTGGACTGCATGAACACGCAGGCCAAACCCAGATTTTTATTCCCTTCTGCTTTGGTGTTACAGCCAACGATTGACTTGATAAGAGAAAGGGATCCCCGATACCGCTTCCTTACGACGGACGGAGTGATCAACCTTCTTCCGGAAGGGACTGAACCTGAACTACTGAGAGTCCGTATCAAGGAATTTCGGGTAGACAAGGTACGGGTTCCAAACTTGGTCATTGAAAAGCTTCTTGCTCTCCCAGAGATTAGGACGAAGTCGACAGCCTTAAAGAGCAGCGAAACATTGAAGCTGGGTGGGCTCAGCTCACCATCTGATTTCGCGACGCCTCTATCAGTGCACTTCAGCAATGTCAGTTTACGGGATGCATTAAATCTGATAGCGCGTGCTTATGGAAACGGCATCTGGAAGTACACCGAATTTTCCTGCCCCGGAAAGAAAAAATTCTCGTTAGATCTTATTGCTCAATAGGTGATCTCCTGTCTTAGAAGAGGCTCACACGACGGCGGTTCTACGAGTAGCCAACACAGTGTGGTAACTCATAGGTCGCTTGATAACTAACAAGCCCCCAGCTTCCTTGATCTTGGACTTAGTTGACTTACCGTGCTTGTGCTCGCTGACTACCATCCATAAAAAAGGAATAGTTCAGCTATGTTACTTACGCGTCAACTTATTTTGGCTGCTTTGAGTACGCTCGTATGCTTTGGGACCAACACTGCTCAAACAGCTAACGAAATGGGTCAGAAATACGGCTCGCCCGATGATAAAGGCCATTATCTTGTGCAGCCTGGAATTGGGATGTCGGTCTCATTCGCAAGGGACGGTCAAGCATGTACGGTTCTGATCAAGTCGCTACCTCACATGGGTCGAGAGGACTCTTTCTCGGAGGGACTTGGCTCGGAAATGGTTTCTCAAATCATCGACGAGATAGTGCCGATTTCTGTGCGCGGTCGACGGGGCCGGGAAATCTCTTTCAGCGGACGGGTAACAGTGACAGACTACGAGAATGTAAAGATTAGACGGACTATGGTTAGTAAATGGGACAGAAGCAAGGGGGAACGTGAGGCAGAGATCGTTTGGAAGAAACGAGGTTGTGAGTAAACAGTTGCATCGCAGACTTGCTGAAATGAGTTTGCTAGCTTTGGAATGACGAAAATCCTAAACGGGTCACATCAATTCGGCAAACCCGTCAAGAAGTCGTCAACTGAAATCAGCGAATCTGCAAACAAAATTAGTCTTCCACTCCTCGCTCAAGCAATAACTTCAGCCACCGCGGCGACCTCACACAACCATCGAGGTTCACTACGCGTTGGACATATTCATAAAAGGGAAAAGGCGTGGTAGAGGCAACAAGTGGGGACGTTCTTCGGCAAACCGCTCAGCCCTTTCGGCAAGGTTTAGCTTCCAATTTGCACTTTCGGCAATTTAATGGTTCCAAAACACGAATCGCAGACAAGGTGGAGATGCGAAATCTCTCGGTTTTGATTGAACTTGCGGCAAGTAATTGGTTCCAGTCGCGGCAAAGAATTGGTTCAAGTCGCACAAGTTCCGGCGGCCTTTTCTATTGCCCGGCCATGTTTAGTGCGATGCCATGCGCCACTCACCGTCTCTCGGGCATCGAACGATTTGTGGGCACCATGTTAACGGTTATTTGTCGCCGCCGACTGATCGCGATCCTTTAAACTCCGAAGAAGAAGAAAGACTCGTTATCCTCGGCCGATCAGGCTTGCAACACACCCTGGTTGTGGTGCATACCTATCGCGGTGAGGTTATAAGGATCATTAGCGCTAGACCGGCGACATCAAGTGAAAGTAGAGATTATGAGCGAGGAAAAGAATGAGGAATTAGAAATGCTCGATGAGTATGATTTCAGCAATGCAATCATTGGCAAGTACGCAAAACAATATGCAGAGGGCTCCAATATCGTAGGCCTTGAGCCGGATGTCGCTGAGGTTTTTCCGGATTCGGCCGCTGTCAATCAAGCTTTGCGACAACTCATCGAACAGCGCTCACGGTAATTTCACGCGGGAGTGCCAGGGACAGCTAACCTCCTGTGTAGCCAAGTGCGGAGGTCAGGGATTCATCGGCACTTCGACCCCCAAGATTCGTGTGCGCACTGCTATGAGACGAACCTGTTTATTACGTGGATACGATCGGTCCGATCGAAGATGACCTCAACCATGCAAGAAACTAGGCATTTCTGCGGGTGGTGACAGGAAAAAGTTGCGAAGATTGTCCCGTATGGCCCGCCATTTCTTTTCAAAGACTTACATTCACTCATGTAACTTGAACCATTAATTTGCCGCTCCGGCAACTTAATGGTTCCAATAGCGCCCGGCAATTAATTGGTTCCAATTTTTCGAAAAAGTACAGCCTCCCCTAAATTCCTTAGTAAATCGATACCCTCTCGCCTTTAGACGCCCTCTCGGCAACTTAATGGTTCCAAAACCCTGAATTAATTGGTTGCAATGTTCGGAGAAAATACGAAGTGGCTTCGGGTGAGTTCATGCCGAGTATTCGAACCAAGGGCTACAGCGAGCGGTCTCGACCTGATGTCATCGCACCTCACCTTATTGCACAACCATTGGTGCGTTCTATAAATTAGCGTCATGAAAAGATCATACGCTCGCTGCTTGACGATGCTCGCCGCCGTTCTCTCATTCGCAAGTACGTTCGTTATCGCCCAAACGCCGCCGCGCGTTACACCGATGACGCCGGACGTCGTCGAGAAGTACGATCAGATCCTTCCGTCCGCCGACTATGTCCGGCGCGAGGTCATGATCCCGATGCGCGACGGCGTCAAACTCTTCACCGTCGTAGTGATGAAGAAGGGCGTTACCAAAGCACCAATCCTGCTATCGCGCACTCCCTATAACGCGAGCGGTTCGACGGGCCGCGTCAATAGCCAGCGCATCGTCGACATACTCGAAGTAATGGACGCGGAATTTGTCAAAGACAACTACATCCGCGTGTACCAGGACATCCGCGGCATGCATCGGTCCGAGGGAGAGTGGATCCTCAATCGCCCGCTCTCGGGACCATTGAATAAAACCGGCATAGACGAAGCGACCGATGCCTACGACACCATTGAATGGCTGGTGAAGAACACGCCGGAGTCGAACGGTAACGTCGGCGTCATCGGTTCGAGCTACCTGGGCTTCACGGCGTTGATGACGTTGATCAACCCGCACCCGGCACTTAAGGCAGTGATCGCACAGAGCCCGATGGTCGATGGCTGGATGGGCGACGATTGGTTCCACAACGGCGCGTTCCGCATCAGTTCGCTCGGCTTTCCACTGAGCCTGGGATTCAACAAGGGCAACGGCGGCGGCGAATTCGCTCTCGGCGGCGGCGACGATTACACGCGCTATCTCGAAGTCGGGTCGATGGCGGACTTCGTGAAAATGGTCGGCGCCGAGAATGTGCCCGGCATCCGCAAATTTCTCGAGAATCCTGCCTACACCGATTTCTGGTCGCTGCAGGCCGTCGACAAATGGCTCGCGGCGAGGCCGCATACGGTGCCGACGATGCTCGTGGTCGGGCAATGGGACCAGGAAGACAGCTACGGCGCCCCCGCCGTCTATCGTGCGCTCGAATCAAAGGACAAGAACAACAACCGCGTGTCACTCGTGATCGGTCCATGGCGACACTCGGGCTTTAATCACTATGGCTACGACCTCGGCGCGATCACCTTCACGGGCGACACGGCGCTCGAATGGCGCGTGAAGTACGCGAAGCCGTTCTTCGATCACTGGCTGAAGGGCGGCCCTGACCCCAGGACGCCGCCGGTGCTCACTTATGCGACCGGTGTGAATCAGTGGAACGTGTCGCAACGCTGGCCTATGGGAACGGCGAAGCCGATCTATCTGGCGGCAGACGGAGTGGCGACATTCAACAAGCCCGGCGCCTCCGGGCATGAAGAATACATCAGCGATCCTGCCAAGCCGGTTCCCTTCATCCCGCGCCCGATCGACATGGGCGATCCCCTTCAGTGGAAGCCGTGGCTGGTGCATGACCAGCGTTTCGTAACTGGCCGTCCCGATGTGGCGGTCTGGACGAGTGCGCCGCTCGAAAATGGAGTGCACATCATGGGTGCACCCGAAGTGGAGTTGTTTGCATCCACGACGGGTACTGATAGCGACTGGGTAGTTAAACTCATCGACGTCTATCCAAACGACGTTCCAGAAGCCGCCTCGCAAGGGGCGAAGCCGTCGATGGCCGGGTATGAATTAGCAATCGGTATTGAGATCTTCCGCGGCCGCTACCTGAAAAGCTTTGCGAAGCCCTCACCACTCGAGCCAGGCAAAGTGGAGCGCTACACATGGAAACTGCCCGACGTGGACCACGTATTTCGGCCGGGCCATCGAATCATGGTCCAGGTGCAATCGACACTCTTCCCGTTGTACGACCGCAACCCGCAAACGTACGTCGAAAATATTATGTACGCTAAGAAGAATGACTATAAAAAGGCGACGCAGAGTATCTGGTTCGGCGGTGCGAACGCCAGCTCTGTCGTGTTGCCGGTCGTTCAATAAACGTCGGTGGTGAATTATTGTTGGTGTGGTCCAGTGTGGACTCCGACCGAGGCAGTCAGGGAGGGCTCGCGAAGTAGGCTTTCACCGGAACATTTGAACCTAAGAAACCCGGTCAGTACGATTCGACGCTCGCCGTGGCATTGGGCTCGGCGGACTGAGTAAAAAAATCAAACGACGCTACTTAACAAATCCCCTAACAGATCCAATGCGCGGATTCACAAACGTAGCACTGTCCTTTCTCCTCTGCATTGGCGCGTCGTCGACGCCCGTCTTCGCGCAGCGTGCGACGCTGTCGTTCTCGGTTGAAGAGACGACGATCGCTCAAATTCACGCGGCGATGCGCGCTCACCAACTGACTTGCCGTCAGTTGGTCGACGCTTATCTCGAACGCATCGACGCTTACGACAAACGTGGACCGGCCGTCAACTCTCTGGTCGTGCTCAATCCAAACGCAACTAAAGAGGCGGACGAGTTGGATCGCCGCTTCGCGCAAGGTGGCTTGGTTGGACCACTGCACTGCATACCCGCGATCGTGAAGGACAACTTCGAAACGATTGGACTACAGAGTGCCGACGGGTCGCTGTCACTCCAGGGATTCATTTCAAACAAGGATGCGTTTCAGGTTCGCAAGATCAAAGAAGCCGGCGCGATTGTGCTCGCCAAGTCGAACATGGCCGAGTTCGCGTTTAGTCCTTACGAGACAGTGAATTCGATCCTTCCGGGCTACACGCGCAATCCGTACGCGCTCGATCGCGTAACAGCGGGATCGAGCGGCGGCACCGCGGCAGCGATCGCCGCAAACTTCGGCGTCATCGGCCTCGGCAGTGACACCGGAAACTCCATTCGCGGGCCGTCGTCTCATCAGGCGCTGGTAGGGATCCGATCGACGATGGGGCTGACGAGTCGAGCCGGTGTGGCGCCACTCAACCTGCTTGCGGACATTGCTGGTCCAATCACGCGCACGGTCGAGGACGCTGTCGCGGTCTTTCAAGTAATAGTCGGCGAAGACCCAAATGACCCCGTTACCGCGGCTAGTCGCAACCACGCGATCCCAAACTACGCAACGTCACTCGAGCGCGACGGTTTGAAGAGGGCGCGCATCGGAGTTCTACGTCAGGCCTATGAGCGCAGCACGACAGCCCCCGAAGTCGTAACGGTCTTCATGAAAGCAATCGAAGATATGAAGAAGGCGGGCGCCGAGATCATTGATCCGGCACCTGTAGATCTGAGTCAGGTCCGACGCGACCAGAATGCCGGCGTCTGCATGGGATTCAAGTACGACATCAACACATATCTGGCCGCGCAGGGTAATCGTGTGCCCGTGCACAACCTGGACGAGATCATCAGGTCACAACGGTTCCACCCCTCGGTACAACTGCGACTGGAACGGGCACAACAGTCAACGCCACAAGGTCCAGATAGCGACGCATGTAAGTCTGAGATGGCGTATCGCCTGGCCTTCGCCGCGGCGGTTACCAAAACGATGGACCAGCTCAAGCTGGACGCATTTGTCTATCCGACATGGAGCAATCCACCGCGGCTCATCGGTGACCTCAACTCTCCGCACGGCGACAACAGCCAGATTTTTTCACCGACTTCGGGCTTCCCCGCTATCCAGGTGCCGATGGGCTACACGCGCAACGGCGTGTTACCAGCTGGCCTAACTTTCTTCGGCCGCGCATGGGATGAGTCGACGCTGATAAGGCTCGCATATGGCTATGAGCAAGTAACGCATCACAGGCATCCGCCCAGTACGACCCCGAAGCTACGGCAGAGCCGCCAGTAGTGGGCCATCGGGTTGCGTAAGGGATTGATTGACGTTTTGGTCCAGTCGGCTATCTGCGATATGCGAAAATACTGCTTTGCTTGAAACTTAGAATTTCGAGAATCGCAACTGGCAGGCCTGAATCCTATGTCTGGTTTCTTATCCAGTTCTTCTCAACCTACTTCCTAATCCCCGCATCAAGCTCTGTAGCGAACGCCTTTTCATCACATCGCCCTTTCCTGTCGATGACGATTCGCAACTGATTCGCTGGTTGAGAACTAATATCGACCTTCGCCATACCGCATTCGACCTTGTCCCCCCACGGATCCGTCTCGACAGATACGATGTAACTAGATCCTTCGAACAGACTCAGAGAGATCTTTCCGTCTGGTGAGACGTCAACCATCTCTATCTCACGTCCGTCCTTCCCTTCGCCCCAATCGACTCTATACGAATGGATGAAAAAGAACTTCGGCTCCTTTCCTTTTTCATAGTTGTGTACCTGGATGTAAAGCTTCTGGCCTGCAGGTGCCGAAAATGGGTTTCCGTCTTTGCGAAAGACCTGGCCGGATA
>DAIOGT010000168.1:0-10779 GCA_036745095.1 Pyrinomonadaceae bacterium | reverse complement strand
GTGGTTTTGTGTGTCCGGGCTCACCGATCACGGTTGAAATCTTGCTTGGGAGGCGGTGACTCGCTGCATCGTACCCCCATCCGGCCTCTGTGGCAATAAAAAGTTTAACTATTACACAGACATAACCGGGTGGAATTCAGCTGCAACGGCCGTCTTTAAGCCTTTTCCCCGAGCTTTTTCCTTTCTTGCCCGCTGTCGGTAGCTTCAACCAACCGCCGGACGGTATCGAGCGTATCGATATCGTTTGTCGACTTGTCCGGCCGTAACCGGAGGATCCTGGGAAAACGGAGCGCGTAGCCGCTCTTATGGCGGCTAGAAGCTTGAACTCTGTCAAACGTGACTTCGATCACGACGGCTGGCTCCACGATCCGAACGCGCCCATGTCCAAACTCCTGAAGTGTATGCTTTTTAAACCAGTCTGTCAGTTCCGTCAGTTCCCGATCAGTTAAGCCGGAGTAAGCCTTCCCAATATTTAGCAACTCATCGTCATGAGCGGAACGGCGCACGGCAAAAGTATAGTCCGAAAGCAAATTTCGACGTTTTCCGTGACCCACCTCTACCGCCGTCACCGCAACATCCAACGTCGCAATCGCGCGCTTTACCTTGAGCCAATCACGCCCCCGCCGTCCGGGTTTATAAAACGAGCCCGGACTCTTGATCATCAAGCCCTCGTTCCCGCGAGCTCGCGCAAGTTCAAACTCCTCGTCAAGCATCGTCGCGTCGCTAAACAGTTTGTCCTGAGACATTCGCAGCGGCCCCTGCGGAGGCACTATGTGGGCCAGTAGATGCCTCCGTTCGCTCAAGGGTTGGTCAATTAGAACCGTCCCGCCAGCATACAGAAGATCATAGGCGACCAAAGCGACGGGGACGGCCTTGAGCAATTGCGTACCAACATTCTTCCGGCCCAACCGCTTCTGCAGCTCGCTGAACGGAAGAATAACTTCGCCGTTTGAAGGCACTATCTCACCGTCGATAATTACATCTGTTGACAGCGACTGCAGTGGTCCAACCAACTCTGGAAACCGATGGGTAATCTCATCCATGGTCCGAGAATAGATAGCAACTCTCCCAGCCTCGACATGCGCCTGCGCACGAATGCCATCAAACTTATCCTCTACTAAAAACTCTTCTGGCATGGTCCGAGCAACGTCCGTGAGATCCGCCGCAGGTGTAGCCAGCATGAATTTGATCGGATGGAAAAGCCGCATGTTGATATCACGCAAATCCCCTCTCCGCGCACGCACCGCAGTTTCTCCGATATCACCAAGCAGCATATTTGCGTAAGCAACATCTTCTAACGACCGTCCGAACACACGACCAATCGCATCTTCAACCAGCCCTTCTCTTAGACCAATCCTCAGATCGCCTGCGAGCAACTTAACTAAATACTTCGCCTCAAGCGGCGTCGCGTGATGCAGCACCGCAGTCAGCAGAGCCGTCTTATTTTTTATCCCGCGCGTCTCACTAAGTCTCGCGATCAGCGACTCCGTTTCCACAAGAGTGATCGTCGCTTGAACAGAACGCTTCGCCTCTTTAACAACCTCCGCGGCAAGCTCTCCTGGATCTCCAAGCCGAACATAACGAGGATAAAGATCTTCCGGACTGAAACCCGTGGCTTCACTGAGCGCAGCACTAATAATGCTGCCACCTACATTCGTCGTACGAGCATCTGTTGACGCGAATTGGTGGCCGGCAAAGTATCGCGCCGCCCGCGTCAGGTCTGCATCTGTCAGCATCTCCAGGTAACTTCCGAGTATCGCCGCCTTCTCGAGTTTCTTCGTCGTGGCAGCCACAGCTTCTGCACACTCAGCAAACGACTGGAGAGTTCCAATTTTGTGTACCGTATCTTCCATTTGCATTCACAACAATTTTAAGTGATCCTTGCAAAGTCGCTGAACCGCCCTCGCGCCTTCTTCTTTGAACGATGACGCGCTACAATTCGCTGTCATTCAACGACCCGACTCTTCCCGGCATTCCCACTCCGGCGAGGTTACAGCGTTAGCAATCTTACAGAAAGGTAAATGACCCGTGTTCTTCGCATTTATTCTCGATACCCTCGGCAGCACTGAATTGCTCTTCATCCTCATTATCGCGCTGATCTTCTTTGGTCCACGAAAGCTCCCGCAACTAGCCCGCTCAATGGGAAAGGGCCTGTCGGAGTTCCGAAAAGCTTCAGACGACTTTAAACGCACGTGGGAACGAGAGGTGGCGTTGGAAACCTCCCGGACAGACGGCAATTCGATGCTCGAATCAGACCAGCAACCCGCATACGCACCAGTGTCCTCAACGGAATCCGTAACAGTTGAGGCACCGGATCCAGAATTGGTCGTTGCGCGTGCGAACGAACCACAAACCCGTTCCGAATCACTTGCGGAAACTCCGCCGCAGCCGGTTCAGGTTCCAGCCGAAGCAGCCCCAGCTGAAGCACAACCCGTTAGAAAACAAGATTGGCTCTAATCGTAATCTGATCCAATGTCTGCACTCTTAAGATCACTCTCCTCGAATCGCGGACGCGAAGAGGAACTCGGCGGTCAGATGTCGTTTCTGGAACATCTGGACGAACTGCGCCGCCGTCTAATCCGTTCGTTTGTCTTTGTCTTCATCGCCGCGTCTGTGTGTTGGTTCTTTTCCGACCGTATTTATTCGTTTCTCGCCGCGCCCGTCGAGCGCGCGTTAGCCGAGGCTCAGCGACGACAGGTTCCCATTGCAGGTCAAACCGGAACTGAAATGATTGCCCCCGTGACGTCCCTGAAAGAGAACGACACCGGAAGGTTTGTTTTCCCTGAAGAAACCAAACTCGGCACGAGCCTCGTTCCTGCCGGCGCCTCAGTCACCGCGCGCGTCTACAAAGACGCGCAAGGCAAACTCGCTTTATTCACCGACGAGCCGCTCTTTGCCGGTAACACTGTCATTCCAAAAGGCATTCGTCTGCCAACGGAGCTCAGCACCGCTAGTGAATCGTATACCGGAATTAACGACAAACTGATTGTCACAACCGCGCTCGAGCCCTTTTCCCTATTCATAAAGGTCTCGCTTTACGCGGCCATCTGCTTATCTGTACCGTTTTTGCTCCTTCAGATCTGGGGATTTGTTTCACCAGGACTGTATCCACACGAACGAGCGTACGTAACTCCATTCATTATGTTGTCTTCGATCTCGTTCGTCCTCGGTGCTGCGTTCGCCTATTACGTGATTTTCCCACCAGCCGCGAAGTACCTGCTCGGCCTCGGCGCTGACTTTCGACTTTTACTTAAAGCGGCCGACTATTTCGACTTCATCATCCTCATCATGCTGGGTATGGGCATCGTGTTTCAAATGCCGGCTGTAACATACGTTCTGGCGCGGATTGGCCTCGTCACCGCCGGTTTCATGATCAGAATTTGGAAGACGGCGCTGATCGTCATTCTGCTTAGTGCCGCCATCCTCTCGCCAACAAGCGATATCGCAAACATGCTGCTTTTCGCAGCACCGATGCTGGTTCTCTACGTTATCTCTATCTTCGTCGCGTGGATTTTCAACAAACCGCGGACAGCGACGTAAACGTGTCGAATTACACAGGTTTTCGCGGCTTTTAGGCAACGGCTCAAATGCGCCGCGCATCTTGACTGTGTTCTCAAGCGGGACTTAGAATCCAAGGTCTTCAACCGGTACTCGGCAGTAGTCCGTATCGCACGATTCGCACAGCATCACAGGAGCTTTCTTCATGTTCTACCAGAAACTTGCCCTTCGTCTGGCCCTGCTAGTGAGCCTGTTTCTCGGCGCCAGTCCGGCGGTGTTCACGCAGCCTCCGCAGGATCCGAGCACAAAGCCTCGCAATGTTAAGCCGGAACTCAAAAAGGCCTACAAAGACTGGCTCGACAAAGACGTCACTTACATCATTACCGACGAAGAACGCAAGGCATTCAAGAAACTGGCTACTGACGACGAGCGCGAACGCTTCATCGAGGAATTTTGGCGCCGGCGCGACCCGGATCCAGATACCGACGAAAACGAGTTTAAAGAGGAATACTACGAACGCATCGCATACGCCAACGAGCACTTCAGCTCCGGCATTCCTGGCTGGAAAACCGACCGGGGTCGCATCTGGATTATGTACGGCAAGCCCCACGAGCGGGAAACGCACCCGATGGGCGGCTCTTACCAGCGTCCGTCATGGGAAGGCGGCGGTTCCACAACAACTTATCCATTCGAAATCTGGTTTTACCGTTATCTGCCCGGCGTCGGATCGGGAATCGAAATCGAGTTCGTTGATCCGACGGGCAGCGGCGAATACCGCATTGCCAGAAATCCCAACGAAAAAGACGCATTGTTAATGATCCCTGGCGCCGGACTCACGCTATCCGAGCAGCTCGGCCTGTCCGACAAAGCCGACCGCATATCCGGTATTGGCGGCATCGGCAACCAACAGTACCAACGCGAGCAGGACAGCCCCTTCTCGCGCTTGCAGTTGCTTGCAGATCTCAACCGTGCACCACAAGTGAAATTTAACGACCTCGCGACAGCCGTGAACACCGGCGTCGTTGAGGAAAACCCGCTCAATTTCGACCTGCGAATCGATTTCTTCCGCCAGTCCGACGAGCGAGTCATTACAGCTTTCACCATTCAGGCCGAAAACAAGGATTTAGTCTTTCAGGACAGCGGCGGTTTGCAACAAGCACGCATGAACATTTTCGCGCGCATCACTTCGGTGGCAGGTCGACGAGTTGGAATCTTTGAAGATCCGGTAATCACAACTGCAACGGCGCAAGAGCTCGTCGAAGCTAAGGACCGGAAGTCGGCGTACCAAAAAGCCGTGCCGCTCGCTCCCGGAACATACAAAGTTGACGTGATCGTTCGCGATGTGGCGTCGGGTGCGACTGGTCTGAAGCAGCTCGGCTTTACTGTTCCCAGGTATGATCAGGAAAAACTTTCAACCTCGACGATGATTCTGGCTGCGAAGCTCGAGAGTCTGGTCGATCAACCCGCCGTGGGCCAGTTTGTAATCGGCACCAACAAGGTCATTCCCAACGTCTCGGGCGTTTACAAGCGCGGTCAACCTGTCGGCGTGTATTTACAGGTCTACAACGCTGGAATCGATCAAACCACGTTGCGGCCTTCTGTCGATGTCGAATATTCGTTGACTAAAGACGGAAAAGAACTTGGCAAACAGGCGGAAGATTGGCGCGGCATGAGTGACTCCGGTCAGCGACTGACACTTGCTCGTATGATCGATACGCGCAACCTCGGCGCAGGAGAGTACGAAATCGCGATTCGCATTCGCGATCGAGTTTCCGGACAGTCGCTGTCCCCGTCGCAAAAGTTCACTGTTACTCAGTAAGAATTACTTGTTAGACAGAGCAGTTCGTGCCGGGATTAAAGCATCTCGCATGAACTGCTCGACTTGTCTCAGATACTCTTCACCCGCCGCACTAAAAACAACATGTCCCGCTCCGGGTACAATCAATAACTTCTTTGGCTCGTTTGCAGACGCAAAAAGCAGATGCGCTTCCGCGGTGGGAATGGTCCCGTCAGAATCACCGTGAGCGATCAGGACCGGCGCTTTAACCGCCGCCAATTTGCGGGCTGATTCAAAACGATTGCGGCCCAGAAAATGGAGACTCCGCGGCAACCACGGCAAAGCACTAGTTGCGACGGAGCTTGCAGAACTGAATCCCGACTCGATCACGACGGCGCCAAAGCTCCCTCGCGACGCAACATCAGCGACCACCGTTGTGCCCAGCGATTGCCCGTAAAGAATCATCTGCTCCGGAGAAATTCCCTTCTCGTTCTTAACAAAGGAAACTGCGGCATCGCCGTCCGCATACAGGTCCGCTTCATCCGCGGCAACGCCTTCACTCGCGCCATAACCTCGATAATCGAAAAGTAATACGTTGAATCCGTGTTTCGCAAACCGCTGGCCCAACCAGCCAACGTTCGAAATGTTGCCGCCGTTGCCGTGGAAGAAAATGATCGTGCCGGCCGCAGGCGTCAAATGACTTTCAAAGAACCAACCACTTAAGCGAGTCCCGTCAGCCGAGTTGAACCAAACGCTCTGCGCTCCTTCCGCTGGCGACTCGCGCTCCTGCACCGACATGCGTTCGGGACGGAACGTCATCAACGATTCCAGCCAGCGCAGCCCAAACACGAAAGCGGCGCATCCGACGACGACCGCCACGACTACTCCGATCAATCGTTCACGTGTGAAAAACCGCGGCGAGGCGAACATGTCGAATACTACGAGGGCCAACACCATTCAGTTTCCACACGGATGAGCCGCGCACGCTCAAATGCTAAAATCACCGTGCATGGACAAGCCAGTGCAATTAACCGGGCTAACTCAGCCGGAAATGGCGTCATTCGTCGAAACGCTGGGTGAGCCTGCCTATCGCGGGCGGCAGCTCTTTGCCGCGCTGCAACATCGTCGTTTGCGCAATTTTAACGATGTGACCGATCTTCCGAAGGAGCTACGAACTCGTCTGAGTGAGAAAGCGAGAGCTGCAACACTAAAGGTCGAATCACAGTACCTTTCGAACGACGGCACACGCCGCTACCTGATGAAGACGCATGACAGTCTCCCGGTTGAAACGGTCTTCATTCCCGAAGAACGTCGCGACACAATCTGTTTCTCGTCGCAGTCCGGCTGCCCGCTCCAGTGCACTTTCTGCCTGACCGCGCAGCTCGGCCTCTTGCGCTCGTTGACTGCGGGTGAGATTGTGGAGCAGATCCAGATCGCACTGAACGACGCTTATGGGATCGGCGTCAAACCGCCACGCGGAACGAATCTGGTCGCGATGGGCGCTGGCGAGCCACTGCTAAACCTGGACCAACTTCTCAAAGCCTTACGCGTCATGGCTGATCCGCAAGGCCTGCACATCGTTCCGAATCGCGTGACCGTTTCAACCGCCGGCGTCGTGCCGCGCATTCTCGAGCTTGCAGACGTGTCAGATCGTCCGCACCTCGCCATTTCACTTGCGGCGCCGACAGATGAGCTGCGCAACGAGCTGATGCCTATCAACAAGCGATGGCCGCTCGACGAGTTACTGCGCGCCTGCAAAGTTTTTGAGAAGACGCTAAAAACGGGTGAACGGCTAACTTTCGAATACGTGATGCTCGACCGTGTTAACGATTCAGATGAACAGGCCCGACAACTCGCAAACCTGCTCAACCGACACTCGATCAAATCGAAGGTTAACCTGATTCCGCACAATCCGGCGGACCCGTTGCCTTATCAACCGTCCAGCGAAGAAACTGTTGAGCGGTTCAAGAACATTCTCGAATCGAAGGGAATTCACACTTACGTGCGCCGGCCTCGAGGCAGAGACATTTTTGCGGCCTGCGGGCAACTGGCTGCGCGTCAAACTACACTTAACAATCGCGTCGTAACGAATCTAGTCGGAGCTAACTAATGACCAAACTTCATCACGTCTTTTCGTTATTCATCATCCTATTACTCCCGGTCACGTTCTATTCCAACCCGGCGCCGCAATCGTCCAGTGACGTGAACGTCAGCGGCTCGATAGCTCCAGACAAAGTAAAAAAGGGCCGCATCGTTCGCGCAAGCGTTGTGATGGACATTCCTGCGGGACTACACGTGCAATCGAACAAACCACTCGACAAATTCCTCGTCCCCACGAAGCTCGACGTCGAAACCCCGTCAGGAATGAAGGTTGGTCCGATTTCATATCCACGCGCGTTGATGCGTAAACTCAAATTCTCTAAAGGCGCGGTCGCGGTTTACGAAGGACGCGCGGTTGTCCGTTTCAACGTCACGGTACCCGCAAACTATTCAGGCAGCTCCGGAGAGATCAAAGGCAAGCTCCGGTTTCAGGCGTGTAATGACGAGTCGTGCTTCCCACCGGTGACACGCGAAGTGAAGATGTGGCTCAACGTCGAATAAGGCCGTCGCGCCCAACAACCGCCATCAAGCGACCAACTTTTCCGTGCAGGCTCTTCTCTTTGCGATAAGAGAAGAAGAGGTCCGTGCGACACATCGTGCAGATCGGCGCGATGTGAATTCGCTCCGGGTTTACACCAGTCGAAATCAACTGATCGCGATTCGCCTTCAGCAGATCCACCAGCGCATGACCGGCACGCGTCGAAGTGAAGAGTTTTTCTGCATCGACAAAGTTACTCTTGAAAGCTTCGATCACCTCACTACCGACTTCGTAACAGCAGGCTCCAGCGGACGCGCCAATCGCCACGCGTAAAGTCTCAGGGCGCACATCGTATTCTTTCGCCAGACGCTCAACACCAACGATGACCGCCTTCGCCAACGTGCCACGCCAACCTGCGTGGACCGCGGCAAATGCGCCAGTAACCGGATCGCCAAGCAATATCGGGACGCAGTCAGCAGTCTTAACTCCGGCCAGCACTCCCTTCGCAGCACTAACGATCACATCGCAGTAAACAGTCTCGCCCAACTGGTTCTCAGCGGGCTTAGCATCCTCCAGTGTCTGCACCACACGGACCTCCGCGCCATGGACCTGCCAGCAGCCGGCGAGGATCCACTCGCCCGGAAAAAGCTTGAGAAAGCGACGACGATTCTCCAGAATGTTCTCTGCTGCGTCCTCGTTGAAGCCGGCCAGGCTGAGCGCATTTGCCGGCATCTCGCTGACGCCGCCGAGTCGCGTTGAGAAGCCATTCACGAAGCCATCTTCTTCGAGTGGCGCGCAAACAAGGGCGCGCACGCCGTCGATCTCGCGCCAGTAAAATCCGGCTTCGGTTAATTGGTTGTCGTTTGTGATTATTTCCATCGGTATAGACATTATCGAAGTCGCCCGAATTCGCGAAGTCCTGCTGCGAACACCGCGGTTTGCTGAGCGTGTCTTCACGGCTGCTGAGCGCCAGTATTGCGATTCACGCGGCGTCGTCGCCGCACAGCATTATGCAGCGCGCTTCGCTGCAAAAGAAGCGGCCTTAAAAGCATTGCAAACTGGCTGGCGCGGCGGAATTAGTTGGCAGGACGTTGAAGTATCAGCGCGAGAAAGTGGTGCGCCTTATTTAATCTTCACTGGACAAGTGCTGGAAGTGTTTAAAAACTTCCGCGCGACAGCGACGCACTTGTCGATCTCACACACGAGCGAGCACGCTATCGCGCAGGTCGTACTGGAAAGATAGCTTTCCCTCAACGCACATCGTTCACGAGCGTGCGTCGCCCATTTGAATCCACTGCGATACCCGTACCGAGTTGGAGAGGCTTATCGATCCGTGGCTGTCTCGCTACGAATTCAGTCGTCGCTGTTGTTTCACTCTCCTCAGCAAAGGGACTGACGTGGACCGGCAAGTTTCCGTGCAAATAGCACTCGAGGCTCGGCGCCATGCGCTCACTGACAGCGATCAATTCACGCACCGGACACGTCACCGTCGAACGCAATCCGGCCGCTGAATCAATCTCAACAAACTTAATTCCTTCCGGACACTCGAAGTTCCCACCACCGAGATCGGGCCGCAATGCTACCGCATCGTTCATGAAATCAACCCACGCCGGTAGCGCCGCTTCAGCACCCGTTAGACCGAGCTGCTTGTTGTCGTCAAAACCGATCCACACAACACAGACAAGGTTGGGCGAGTAGCCAACAAACCATCCATCGCGAGACGTTCCCGTCTTGCCTGCTATCGCAGTGCCACGAACTGCGCCATGAGCCTTGCGAGCAGTGCCACGCTCAACCACACCCTGGAGCATGTTTGTGATCATGTAAGCCGTTGCTGGACTGACGACCTGGTCCACCGCAACCGGCGCCGCATGTGTCGCTGGCCCACCGACACTTACGATTGCTTTAGCGTCAACACGCCTGCCCTGATTCACAAAAGCCGCATACGCGGATGCCAACTGTAACGGCGTCACTTCCTCAGTACCCAACGCGAGCGCTGGATAACGCTCGGGCTTCGGCAGACCAAATCGCGTCGCGAGGTTCGCAATGCGCGCGAGTCCAGTCTGCAAAGCGACGTCGACTGTCACCACATTCAGCGAACGCACGAGGCCCGTCCTCATCGTGACTTCACGCATCGAATAACCACCGCCGTAATTTGCGGGTCGATATATCTTGTCGCGGTCGTAAATGAACTCACGCGGCGCGTCCATAAACATCCGCACCGGCGAGAACCCGTCCTCAAGCGCAGCCGCATACACAAATGGCTTGAACGTCGATCCTGGTTGACGCTGTGCATCGGTCGCGCGATTCAGCTGCGACTCTGCGTAATTGCGGCCGCCGACCATTGCCAGAACGTCACCCGTATGCGGGTCCAGGGCCACGAGGGCGGCCTGCGGTTTCAAACCACGACTGGCGTAGCGAGCATCGAGACGATCCAACTGAAGTTTCAGCGCTCTTTCTGCTGCCTGCTGTAACTCGAGATCGATCGTCGTATAAATTCGCTGGTGATCTGCTGATGTTTCAAACTCAGATTCCGCAAGGCGATTTACATAGTCGACAAAGTAAGGGGCGAGCGAGTCGTCGACGAGCGGAGCGGGCACAACCGCAACGGCTTCAGCGCTCGCAGACGTAGTTTGCTCTGCGCTTATCCAGCCATTCTTCTGCATACCAGCCAACACGATATTCCGTCGTGCACGCGCTGCATCCGGATGTCGCACAGGCGAGTAACGCGCGGGACTCTGAATCATTCCCGCGAGCGTTGCTGCTTCCGCGAGTGTGATATCGCGCAGTGCTTTGCCATAAAAAACTCTCGCCGCCTCCTTAACACCACGAACCGCAACTGCCCCGCGCTGGCCCATGTAAATCTCGTTGCAATACAGCGCAAAAATGTCGTTCTTCGAGAGCCGCCGTTCGAGAGCGAACGACAACA
>DAIOGT010000167.1:0-10805 GCA_036745095.1 Pyrinomonadaceae bacterium | reverse complement strand
CCAAAAACTCCAGATTCCCGGCGCTCGTGTACCGCCCCAGATCTCCGGTCTTGTACAGTCGCTCTCCGCCCACGGAGCTGAAGGGATTTGGAATGAACCTTTCCGCGGTCAATGACGGCCGGTTGAAATATCCGCGGCCGAGATTGTGGCCGCCGATGTACAGCTCTCCGGGCGCCCAGATGGGCACGGGTTGCAGTTGTTGGTCCAACACGTAGATTTTGGTATTAGCTAGCGGACGCCCTAGAGGAAGCATTGAGAGACTACGTTGTCCTTCGTCTAACTGATACGTTAGGACACCCACGGTCGTCTCGGTCGGCCCGTAGTGATTGACGACAACCATTTCCCCAGCCAACTTCTGTAACTTTCGGATCAGATCGCTGCCAGCCGCTTCACCGCCAAGGACCAAACGCTTGCGTGGTAAGAGTTGGGCCGCATGCCTTGAAGACAGGAGAGCCGAAAGATGCGACGGCACGATCTTGAGACAATCAACTGGATGGACGTCTAAATACCCAGCCAATGCTTTTGAGTCGGAGGCGCATTCCTGCGCAATTACATGCAAATGCCCGCCGGTGCAGAGAGCGGGGAAAATCACGGTGTTTCCCAAGTCGGCGGCAAATGTGGAAACTGTTGCGAAGCTCGAACCTGCTGGTAAATCCAACCGGGCGACGATGGCCTGTGTGTAATTCACGAGTTGCCGGTGCTCTATGCTGACGCCTTTAGGTTGGCCAGTCGAACCTGACGTGAATAGTACGTAGGCCAGATTATCCGATGAGACGTTACTAACTGGATTGTCAATCCGTTCCTGGTCCAACGTGTCAAGCGAGTTATCGAGGCAGACAATACGCAAATCTGGCGGAAGCTTCGACGTTAAACCACTCTCGCTAACTACCACTGCAACCTGCGCCTGTGCCAGGACAAACGCCAGTCGTTCCTGAGGGTACGCCGGGTCGAGCGGAAGATAAGCGCCGCCGGCCTTGAGTACGCCGAGCATGGCGAGGATCATTTGTTGCGAGCGTTCCAGGCAAATGCCCACTCTCGCTTCCGGTCCTACTCCCAACCCTTGCAGATGATGGGCCAACTGGTTGGCCCGCCGGTTCAATTCAGCATAGGTGATTTGCTGGCCCGCATACTCCACTGCGATCAGGTTTGGAACACGCTCGGCTTGAGCTTCGATCAGTTGATGAATACAAAGATTTGCAGGGTAATTGGCGTCAGTTCGATTGAATTCGATAAGGAGTCGCCGTCGTTCCTCTTCGCTGACGATCTCCAGTTGGTTGAGGGGTTTTTCAGGCTGTGCGGCGGCGTCGGTGAGTAGGATTTGAAACTGGCCGGCGAGCCGATCAATGTCTGCACCTGAAAAGAGCGCAGCGTCATAATGAAACTCTAATTCGAGCGAGTGTGCTCGACGCAGAACTGAAAGCTTGAGTTTGAATTGATCCGAACAGGTGTACTGCGCGCCGGGTACGAACAGCACGTTGCCAGCCGAAAACTGCGGAATCGCGTCGCGATACTCGAAGCAGAACGGAAGAAAAGATAACTCTCGAATCTGCTCATGCGCTTTCAGGAAGCGGTCCCAACTAAACTCGTTTTGCACCGCCGCAACCTCGTGCATTGCGAGGGCAATCTGTTGCCATGCTTCGCTGAAGGGAGTTTCTGCGGCCGGCTCGCAACGGACAGGAAGACATTTTGTAAACAAGCCAAGCGCCGGTTCAAGATCCTTCTCCGTGCGACCATCGCAGGCAACACCAACGAGTAAGGCCTTACCAATGTAGCGTTGCAGCAACGTATACCAGCAGGCCAGCAGAAAAGAAGACGTGTGAGCGCCACGTTCCCGGCAAAGAGTTTCGATCCGCGCCAGCGTCTCAAAACTAACGATTCTAGTGCGCGTTCCAGGATTGAACTCCCGTTCGCCTGACCGGGTTTTTTCAAAAGGAAGATTGATAGCCGCAAGTCTGACGTCGTCGCTTACCGGATTCTCGTCAGAGTAGACCATTTCGTTCTGCCATTCGGAGTATTCCGAATACTGCACTACTTCGTCTGCGACTTCCGCGCCATTTACGCATGCCTCGTACTCCCGACCGAGTTCTCTGATCAGGTTGCGGAGAGTGCAATCGTCCGCGCAAAGCGCCGGCAAGCTGAGAAGCAAGAGGTGCTTGTCGGGGAAGAGATCGTAGAGACGAGCTCGCAAAGGCTCCTGCTGTAAGTTGAAAGGCTTTTCCTTTTCCTGTTGGAAAATCGTGTCGGGTTGAGCTTGCCGCTCATTAGGCTCCTGCCAATCGAGTGCTCCAGTCGCCGCTACTACTTGAAGGGCCACCTTGATTCCCGCCTGCCGATGAAAAGTCGTGCGCAGGATTTCGTGCCTGTTGCAAATCCGCTGAAGTGCTGTCCTTAGCGCGGCTTTGTCGAGGCTTCCTTCGAGCTGGACAGCACATTGCGCACGGTACGCGGCACTATTCGGCTGCAACTGCCAGAGTCGTTTTTGTTGAGGTGAAAGGGCAAACCCTTCGATCAGGTTGGTCATTGTCGAGACTCTATAAACTATGCGCCTACAAACATGTCACCCATGGCAACCACGATCTTGCGCGGGCCCACGTAAGGATTTCGACTGTGCGCGATTCGCATGTTGTCAAGCATTAAGATGTCGCCCTCGCACCACGGGAAACTCACAGTTGCCTGCCGGTAAATCTCGCCTACTTGAGCCATCACCGACTCTTCGATCGGAGTACCGTCACCGTAGTAGACATTGCGTGGCAAATCTTCTTCATTGAACAGGGTCAACAACGAGGCGCGCACCGCGGCGTCGAGGCAGGAGACGTGATGGAGTTGGATCTGATTGAAAAAAATCTTTTCGCCGGTCTGGGGATGAGTGGCGACGGCCGGACGAACTTGACGAGTCGTCAGCCCATCGCCTTCGCGCCACTTGAATTCGATATTCGCGCTGCGGCATTTGGCCTCCACTTCGGCTCGATTCGTAGTCTTGAAGAAATCTTGCCAACTGACGTCTAAACCGGCCGTGTAATTGCGCACGTACATCAACTGCTTCCGTTCAAACTGCTCCCTTAGACTCGGTTCAAGCAGTTGATAAACTTTTCGACAATCGGCAATCGGCGTTTCGCCGCCTTGCCGCGGAGCCGTCTGGCAGTAGAACCAGATCTTCAAAGGCCAGCGTGACAAGTGCGAGCTTTCGTTATGAAACAAGATCGCCTGATCCGGCGGATAGGGTGTTGACCCGTAGACCTTACCGCTCACCCCTTCGCGCGGTAAGTCGCCATATTCACCGAACAACTCACGGCACTGGCTCTTAGCAAACCTCTCAAAACCATCAACGCCCTGATTAGAGAAGTCGCGTAGCAGGACTGCGCCATGCCGGAAAAGTTCGCCCTCGAGAAATTCCTTGTGAGCACTGGCCCACTCGACGAGATCAAGATCTTCAAGCGCCGGCGTCACCAGCGATAGTGCTTGGCCCCATGGCAATCGATCGATCTTCACCGGATCGCCTTGCTGCAAACTGACAGCCGTTCGACCACTGACTCTGAATTGCTTGAAAGTCGTTCGACGTTGCTTGCCTTCGATTGAGCCTGCGTGCCGCGCATCGTTTATTGTGAGTTTGAATTCACTCAGACGCGTGGCAGGCTGCGATGCGATGCTCTCCAACACCGTCTGGTAATTTCCCCACATCCGCGTAATGGTTGATTCGTCGAAGAGAGCGGCGTTGTAGGTCCAGCGCACCTGAAGTCCGCTGCCTGACTGAGTGACAAACACAGCGAGGTCAAACTTGGAGGTGCTGCTCTCAAACTCAAACGGCGACAGCGACAATCCCGGCAGTTGCAGTTCCTCATTCAAGGTGTTCTGCAAAACAAACAGGGTTTGTACCAGTGGAGTTTGGCCCGCGCGTCGATCGGGACGAATTGCTTCGACCAGTTTTTCAAAGGGTAAGTGTTGATGCGCATACGCGCCAAGCGCCACTTCTCGTACGCGCTTTAAGACTTCGCGGAAGTCAGGATTACCACTCATGTCTGTGTGCATCACCAGAATGTTGATAAAGAACCCGATTAGGGCTTCTGTCTCGATGCGGTTGCGGTTGGCGAAATCGGTACCGACGACAATGCGATCTTGTCCGGTGTAGCGATGAAGTAACGTCTGGTAAGCCGCCAGTAACGTGATAAAGAGTGTCACACCTTCTTTGCGACTCAGTTCCTGAAGCGAGGCAGATAGTTCAGGTGAGAGCGTAAAGAATTTGTTCGCGCTCTGCTGGACGGTCGTCCCATTTCGCGGACGGTCAGTCGGGAGTTCGAGTAACTTAGGCGCGTGAGCAAGTTGCTGCCGCCAGTAAGCAAGCTGCGCTTCGAGGATCTCGCCCTGCAACCACTCACGTTGCCAGTGCGCGTAGTCGGCGTACTGAATCGGAAGTTCCGGTAACGGAGACGGCTGCCGCGAGCTAAATGCGGGATAAAGAGAGACCACTTCGCGGACCAGCACTCCCATCGACCAACCGTCGGCGACGATGTGGTGCATGTTGAAGAGAACCACGTGTTCCGTTTCGGATAATCTCAGCAAACTTGCACGCAGCAGTGGCCCATGCGCTAAGTCAAACGGGCGCTGCGCTTCGGCCGTGGCCAGTCGTCGCGCCTCGGCTTCGCGTTCGTCGTCGGGTAGTGCGCTCAGGTCAGTGATTGGAAGAGTGACGGGAGCGGCCGGCATGACGATCTGCAACGGCTGGTTATTCTTGATTCGAAACACCGTGCGCAGTGCCTCGTGCCGCCGCACTATTTCCGTGAGTGTCTGTTTCAGCGCACTGATATTTAGTTGGCCCTTCATCCTGACGCTGGAGGGCACATTATAAAAAGGAGTGTTCGGTTCAAGTTGATCGAGCAGCCACAACCGTTGCTGCGCAAACGAGAGCGGCAAATCCTGTGTACGCGAGACTGGTACGAGTGGGGGCAGTTGAAACGCCGTACCGCCGCGCAATTCCGCTTCAATAGTCTCGGCCAGTCCCGCAATTGTCGGCGCCTCAAACAGCACTCTCAGAAGCAGTTCAACTTGAAATGTCTCGCGCACCCGCGACATCACCTGGGCCGCCAGTAGCGAGTGGCCGCCGAGCTGAAAAAAGTTGTCGTGGATACCGACTCGTGCCAATCCCAGGACCTCTCTCCAAATCGATGCGAGGAGTTCTTCTGTCGCCTTTCGCGGCGCGACTTGTGTGCCTTTTATCCGCTCTCCGATTTCGTCGAGGCCGGGCAGCGCACTGTGATCGACCTTTCCGTTTAGCGTGAGCGGCAACCTGCGCAGTTGAACGAATACGTGCGGCACCGCCTCCTCGATGATGCTTTCGAGAAGCACCTCACGCAGCTCGGTCGCTTCGATTTCCTGCCGCGAAACGTAGTAGGCCACCAACACGTCGTCGCCACGACTGTTTTCGCGTGGCAGCACGATGCTGTCGCGCACCAGGGGATGTTTGTTCAAGGCAGTCCGAATCTCGTTCAGTTCAATGCGATACCCGTGAAACTTGATCTGGTCGTCGCTGCGACCGGCGTATTCCAAAACACCGCTTGCCAACCGGCGTACAAGGTCACCGGTGCGATACATCAACTCGCCTGGCACGAACGGATCCACAATGAACCGCTCGCGCGTGACGTCTGCTCGATTCAGGTAACCTCGAGCCAGCCCATCGCCGGCAACATACAATTCGCCGAGCACCTCCTCGGGAACCGGTTCAAGTCGCTCGTCAAGCACATAAATACGGGTGTTGGCGGCAGGAACACCGATCGGCACTGCCGCACGTCGATCAGCTTCCGGATCAAACCGGTGAATCATGCAGCCGACCGTCGCCTCGGTTGGACCATACTCATTGAAGATCTCGACGTCTCCACCAAAACTCTGCACGGTCGCCGCCGCCAACTTCGTTTCCAGGGCCTCGCCACCCACAATCAATCGTTTGAGACGTAGTCCTCGGTTATCCATGTCATTAATCAGCGCCAGATGGCTCGGCGTTAACTTCAGAACTTCAACCTGATTGTCACGGATGATTTCCTCAAGCGGAGACTGGCGGCGCGCGCCGCGATAGACCACTACGCGGTTGCCGGTAATAAGCGGAGTAAAAATGGACGTTACTGTTAAGTCGAAGGCCAAGGACGTGTACAACGCGAAGGCCAATTGCTCGCCGCGCAGGTAAACCTGGGCCGCCCACCAAACATAATTGACGAGCGCGCGTTGAGTGATCTCGACGCCTTTCGGCTGCCCGGTTGAGCCCGAAGTGTAAATCACGTAAGCAAGGTCCTCAGGTGTTGTCAAGACACCGAGGTCCTCAATACTCTCAACCGCGATCCAGGACCAGTCTGAATCCAGACATAACGTTCCGACACCGGTTTCTGAAAGCAGTTGGACCAAAGGTTCCTGCGTCAAGACGAGGCTTATTTGCGCATCGTCAATAATCTGTGCGAGCCGTCGCTTCGGGTGCGCTGGATCGAAGGGAACGTAAGCACTCCCAGACTTAAGCACCCCAAGGATTGCGATCAACGTCTCAGCGGAATGTTCGAGAAACAGTCCAATGCGACCGCCGGGTTTAACTCCAAGCCTGCGCAAGTGTCGTGCAAGTTGATTGCTTCTCGCGTTCAACTCGGCGTAGGAGAGATGCGTTTTTCCATCCTTAACCGCGATCCCCTCAGGCCTGCGGTGGACCTGGTCCTCAAACAGTTGGTGAATGCACTTGTCGCGGGGATAGTCAGCGCGAGTGTCGTTCCAGTCAAGCAGCACGTGACGTCGCTCAGCGTCAGTAAGAAGTGAGAGTTCACTAAGGCGCGTTTCCGGCGCGAGAGCGCTATCTTTCAGCAGCGTGAGATAGTGACCGGCCAGGCGCTCGATGGATTCAGCCTGAAACGCACCGGCATCGTAATGAAACTGGGCGACCAATCGTTCCGCTTGCCCAACGCAGCTGAGCTTGAGTTTGAAACGGTCAATGCATGGATGGCAGGTAGCCAGTGAGAACGAAACGCCAGCGCCGGCCGCTGCTGCGTTCAACTCACAAAAGTCAAAACAGAGTGGGAAGTACCTTTCGCCGGGACCAACGTCCTGGGAGTGTTGCCAGGTAAAGTATTGCTGCCACTTTTCCAGTTCACTTGCCTCCTGCGTTACTTGCCGCACAGCGTCACGGATGGTCATCTTCCCGTCCAGTTGGGCGCGCAGTGGCAGATTCTTCGTTAGTGGTCCCAGCGCTGTCTTCAGTTCCTGATAGGTGCGTCCATCACACGCCAACCCAACCGTAATCTCTGGTTGCATGGTCAGGCGGAACAACAATGTCTGCCAACAAGCAAGTAACACAGCCTGCGCATTGGTTTCACACTCGCGGGCCAGGTCATTGATCCGCGCCACCGTTTCGCTATCAATTCGTCGCGTGACCGACCGCAACTCAAGAGCCAGTGTCCGGTTTGGTTGGCATTCGTAAGGCAACTGATGATTGTGAAGTGCGACCAGTTCATGTTGACTCCAGTAAGCCCGTCCCGACGCAGTCTCCTCTGACTCCAATAGTTCGTTCTGCCAGGTGGAGAGGTCAGCAAACTGTGTTGTCTCGTCAAGAAGAGCCTCGCCCGCTGCGCAGGCCGCATAAGCACGGGCAATCTCCGGAACCAGGTTCTTGAGAGTCGTGACATCGGCGCAAAGAGCGGGCACCGTCAGCAGCAGAGCGTGGTGCAAGTTGGATAATGAAATCAGAGTCGCCTGAAGAGGTGTACTCAAAGCTAGCGGCACTCGAGCCTGAGCGAAGAACGCATCAAACACGTCCTCTTGTTCTGACGCCGGCACATCAGTCAACTCAGCTTCGGTGAACGTCAATGAGTTTCCGTCTGTTATTACCTGTACGGCGCTGCCGGCATCGGGAAGGTATTGAAAAGTGGTCCGCAGTATTTCGTGCTGTTGCACCACAGCGTTAAGCGCAGCCTTGAGAGTTGCAGCAGAGAGATCGCCTTCGATAGTAATGGCACACTGAACCTGCAAACAGCAGTGCGGTAAAGCCTGGCCCAGAGACCACAAGTGCTCCTGTTGCGGCGAAAGGCGATAGCCTTCAACGATCTCTTCTTTCATAAGTCGTTACTACCCATTCGTTGACTGAAGTTAAGCGTCTGTTCGGATCATCGGGTCGGCCATTCCGACAAGTATTTCGCGTGGTCCGGCAAATGGAGCCCGGCCGTGTGCCACTAACATATTGTCCAGCATCAAGAGATCGCCCTGCTGCCATTGAAAAGTTGTCGTCTCTTCTCTGTAAGCCGTGCGCAGCTCGTCCAACACTGCTGGCTCAATGTCTGTTCCGTCTCCATAGAAAGTGTTTGTCGGGAGTTCGTCGGCGCTGAATTCTGCAAGTAGCAGATTGGATATTTTCGAATCCAAAGTAGTGACGTGAAAGAAAGTGGCATGGTTGAACCAAACCAGCTCTTTTGTTCCGGGGTGCTGCTCAATAGCGGGACGGACCGCATGAGTACGCAGACGGTTGCCATCCTTCCATTCAAAACCGATGCAATTCTTTTGACAGTGGGCCTCGACGGCGGCCTTATCCTCCGTCTGAAAAACCACCTGCCATGGCAGGCCGGCACCATCTCCGAAATTTCTCACATACATCCAACGCCGACTTGTGAAACGTTCCCTGGTCTGAGGCGAGATGCGCGCCAGGACTTTGCGCACGTCGGCAATGGGCGTTTCGCCTCCCTGCCGTGGTGCAATGGAACAGAAGAAGAAGATTCGCATGGGCCACGACTGCTGGTACGAATTCTCGTTGTGTAAGAAGATGCTTTGCGTGGGCGGATAATCTGTGGAAGTGTAAATGTGTCCGCTCACGTGACTGCGCGGTGATGAACGTTCGTGGTAGTCAAGGAGTTGAGTGGATGCGGCAGCGATGAATTGTTCAAACTCCCTCGCCGCGCCTACCTGGAAATTTCTAAAAAGAACAGCTCCGTGTTTAGACAATTGCGACTCGATCAAGTTGCGGTTGTCTTTGGCCCAGGCGACGAGGCTTTGTCCTGGTTGAGTCGATCGAAATACCAGCGGCAAACTTTGCGCGGGTTGAAGAAATTCCATGCGCACCTCCTCTTGTTTTGAGGAGTTAGCGGCCCGGAACTTAGAGTTTCCGAAGCGCCTCACCACGGGTGCCGGCGTGTCCGACAATTCACTGTTATGGCTCATTAATCGTAATTACTGAAGTTCGCGAACAAGCTGGCGGCGGGCTTTGCGCAATTTACTGAGGCTGGCCTGTGCAAGTTTTTGTTCCCTGAGGATCCGTTCTTCTTTCTCGGCTGCAACGAGCTCTGCGCTAAGCGATTCGAGGCTGGCTTCAGGCGCCGCGACTATGCGTTCGAGCAACAATCTGAAAAGCTGCACCAGGTGAGAGACGGTGGATGCGTCAAACAAATCTGTGCTGTAGCCAAGGGTTCCCAGGAGTCCAAACTCAGTGTCGCGCATGCTCATCACGAGATCGAATGGCGCGCGCCCGCGCTCGTTCCAAACGGGGCTGAGAGATAATTCGGGCAGCTCAAAAACCCGTGCCGGAGCATTATTTAGGCTGAATGTAACCTGGAACAGAGGAGTGTGGGCCAGGTTGCGCTCCGGCTGTAATTCCTCGACCAGCCGATCAAACGGCACATCCTGGTGCGCGTAAGCTGCGAGCGTAACTTCGCGCACTTGCTGGAGCAACGTGCGGAAACTCATTGTGCTTTCGATCTTGCTACGCAACGCAAGCGTGTTTGCGAAAAAGCCAATCAATTTCTCTGTCTCACCGCGATTGCGATTCGCAATCGGCACGCCGACTACAATGTCCGGTTGTCCGGAATAGTGATAAAGCAGAGTCTGGTAAGCAGCGACCAGGGTCATAAACAGCGTTACGCCTTCGCGCCGGCTCAGGTCTTTCACTCCCTGTGCTAATTCAACTGGGAAATCAAAATGGTAATTAGCACCCCGAAAAGTTTGCACAGGCGGACGTGGCCTGTCAGTTGGCAGCTCGAGCAGTTCTGGTGAGCCTTCGAGTTGTTGCCGCCAATAACCAAGTTGTTCTTCGAGCACGTCCCCTTGTAACCACTTCCGCTGCCAGTAGGCATAGTCGGCATATTGGATCGGCAATTCTGAGAGCGGTGAAGGTTCGTCGTTGTTGAACGCCTCATACAGCGTCGCTACTTCATCTGCTAATACACCTTCAGACCAGCCGTCCGAAACGATATGGTGCATGTTGAAGAGCACTACGTGCTCCGTTTCTGACAATTTCAGCAAACTTGCACGCAGCAGTGGTCCATGCGCTAAGTCAAACGGACGCTGCGCTTCGGCTGACGCCAGTCGTCGCGCCTCTGCCTCGCGTTCCTCCTCGGGTAGCACGCTTAGGTCTGTAATCGGAAGCTTGACTTCTGTGGCCGGCATGATGAACTGCAACGGCTGGTCTTCCCTGATCCGAAACACAGTACGCAGTGCCTCGTGGCGTCGCACTATCTCCGTGAGTGTCAGTTCCAGCGCACCGATATTCAGCTGGCCTTTCATCCGCACCGCCGACCCGACGTTGTAGAAGGCGTTATTCGGTTCCAACTGGTCCAGGAACCACAACCTCTGCTGCGCAAACGAGAGCGGCAGATCCTGATCGCGCGTCACTGGCACGATCTTCGGTGGCGGGTTCTCGTTCCGGCTTGATGCTGCCTCAATTTCTGCAGCCAGACCGCTTACAGTTGGAGCCCCGAAGAGACTCCGCAACGGCAGTTCCACTTTGAAGACCTCACGAATGCGCGACATAACCTGGGTGGCAAGTAGTGAATGGCCGCCTAACTCGAAGAAGTTTTCCGTGA
>DAIOGT010000166.1:0-10909 GCA_036745095.1 Pyrinomonadaceae bacterium | reverse complement strand
CCGCTAATCTGGTTAGCAGTCCGATCAGTATGAGTGCGCCGAAAACGATTTCGACTATTCCCACAAACGGACCCATCGTCTGAGGCGAAGGGATGCCGATTCTTGCAAACCGCCCCGCGCCAACCGCATCTGCAAACAAAAATTTCTGAATGCCTTCTGACAAAAACACGCCTCCCACCAGGAGGCGGATCAAGATAACCGCGGCGGACGCGTTGGTTCTATTCCACTTTAGAAGTACGTTCATTGGATATTTGTGTGATCAGTGGCCCAGCTCGATCGTCGTCGTCGAGCGTCCAAGTGGGATCGTAAACGCTTCCCGCTCGTTAATAAAGTTTTGGCGCGGCGCGTACGTTCCGATGTGCGCGACCCGTGCCGGTTGTTGTACGCGCATTCGCGCATTCGGTGTAAAACGATCTGCTGGTGAAAGTGTTACACGGACGACACCCGACTTCGAGTTAACAGCGATCCGTTCGAATGTGCCGGCATCGAGAGTCAACCATAACCCAAGCGGAGCAATGTAAACCCGTTTGCGAAACGAGTCGAGCGGCTGCACGTTCACCCAGTTACCGCGTACGGTCGTGTTTCCACCAAACGATTGCCAGCCGAATTCACGATGATTGATCACATACGTTGCGATATTAAACGCATGCCCAAAGAAATTGGGCCCGTAATCTCCGCTATAGGGATCCCACTTCAGCGTTGAGGGAAACGAATGAAATGCTGCCGAGGCGAACCCTTCCCGATCGATATTTGACAGTGCGCCCATTGTTCCGGCGTAACCAACCCGCAGGAGATATTCATCTTCCGGATGTTCGCGATAGTGCGCGAGGACCGGAATCGCATTGAGCCCCGATCCGTAATGGTGTAACTGACGTTCGATTCTCCTTATCTTGCCGGCATAAAGAAAGTCCCAGTAACGACGCGCGTTACCGTTGTAACCCCAATGCGGTATGGTTGGCATGTAGCCGATGATCGAGTTTAGTGAAACGACGGCTTTATCCGTGTAACCAAAATATTTGGACCACGCGTAAACTTCTTCCTGACCGGTCGAGTCCCAGGCCATCTCGCTGCCGAAGGGATACGCCTCCTGGTTCCAACGATCCGCGCGTTCCTTCGCCAATTTCTCAAGGAGTTGGGCCTTCTGCGGCCACGCTTCTCTTTTCAGATCCTCCAACAAGGCGACAATGATATCGCCTTCCATCAGTCCGAGCTCGACGTAACCAACCCGGCGACGTCCGTCTGCCCGCCTGCCAAACATAAACCTCGCGGTCTCGTATGCCTGGTCCAGGTACCATTCCCAGGAATGGTTTGTCACGAGGCCGGAATGATTTCGCGCGAGGCGATACATTGACCAGTACGCCGCAATCACGTGAGGATAGTTGTACCCGCGACCGATCGATTCAGCATCGGCCTTCTTCCAGCTGGTCCACGTGGTCCAATTAAGAGCCGGATCATACTTAAATCCCGGCGCATCCGGCGGCGAGTAGTAAAACAGACTCTTTCTTACGCCGAAGCGGTTCGGTCCATCATTGTACTGGAGGCCGCCCCACAAAACCCGATCGATAAACTGTTCATACTTTGCGACCTCTTCCCTGTGTGGCTGGCCAAACTCCTTCATAGCAGCCGCCAGCCACGAGCCGGAGCCACCTTCATCGCCGAGGCCAGCAATCCAAACGCGGCTGTCCTGCGTCACGATCTTGTCTGCTTCGCGATCGTAGCTCATCACGGAAGGGCTGCGACGAAACGGATCGTTGGGATCGTCAAACCATTGCTTAGTAAAGAGGAAGTTTCCGAGGTCCGCAACGGCTTGCACGGAGGGTTTGATCACGTAATAGCTGATGGATTGCGTGGAGCCATCATCGTAAGTGAGAGCGAGACGCGCGCGACCCCACGTTTTGCCACGCACGCGAAAGGTTTGCCATTTGTGTGCTGTCGGGCGATCGTTTTTAACTTCCAGCGCGCCCTCGGGCTGGACCGCGAAGCTCCGGACTCTTCGAATGTGCTTAATGAAGAGCCGGCCATCGATATCCATCGGCAGAATATAACCGGGTATACCGATCGCGACTGGCCGGTTATTGTTTGCGAGTGTCGTTTCAATCTGGCGAATCTCGTTCGCGAGCAGAAATTTGACGCCGTAAGTTTTTGTCTCGCCGGGCGCGAGCGTTGCAAAGGTCGGTGGGTTCCATGGCACGACACCACGCCATTCTTCTTCGGCAAATGCGCGCGTATGGACCATCCACGCAAATACACCTTCGAATGTTTGACTTGGCCTGGTTGGCTCGCTGAGCAGTTGGTACGCCTCGAATGGCGTCTGGCCATCAGGAACTAACACTAGTGAAGGCCCGGCACCGCTCAATCGAGTTACTTGTAAATATCCGGCGTCTTGCCCGACGTATGGATCAGAGAACGAACACTTCTCGTGTGCTTCTTTGAGATTGCGACCCGTGATGATGTTGTTAAAGGCTGTGGGAATGCCAAGCGCGCCGAGTTGAACCGGTTGGTGCGTCTTGTTCGTCAGCTCAAAGCGCAAAACGAGGCGGCCATGGTCAACGATCCACGAGCGTGTGATCTGCAACGGAATATCAGCAGGCAGTGTGGGCGCGAGATTAGCCGTGGCCAGAGTTGATCCGATTACGGTCAATGGCTCAACAGGCGCGCGCGACTCGGCCGTATCGTACTGCTGCCATGGTCCGGCACTGCCGGCACGCACGCGCAGGATCAAGTCACCGAGATGGTAATAGCGGTTCGCAGTACGTTGCGACAAACGATCCGCCGGAGTGAAGTCAAAACCCGGAGTGTTCTTCGCTTCGAGCGCCGCTACTGTCTGCGAGGCTTTTAGTAGCTTCAATTTGAAATCAGGCGTTTCGAGATCGAGCGTCTGTGCGCCGGCGGTCGTAGATAACCACACAAACGCACAAATGAGTTGTGTAAGTTTGTGATTCTTTGCGGCCACTCTCATCTTTCGTCAGCACGCACGATCCGAATCCCAAACACAGCCGGAGTCTCATTGCCCGCTGTCGATTGAAATCGAACGGTGACTTTCTGCTTGCCTTTAACAAGCTCCGCGGGAATCCTGTAATCGAGATTGTAGAAACGTCCTGTCGGACTGCCGGGAGGAAAGCGCTCGATCAGCCCTTCACCGATCCGTTGCCCATCCACGAGGATTTCAAACGACCGCTTCGCGCGTTCTTCAGGATTAAGTGTAACCAGGAGGGCCAACGGCGTTGCCGACTCAATGGGCAGGTCATACGAAAACCATTTCCTGGACCGGCGTCCAACCCGGCCAAGTAGGCGATCCGGCGCCGATTCCTCACTCTTCAAATTGAAATTCTTTTCGTTTTCGGGATCCCCGGGCGTGAGATAAGCCACAGTCGCCGCTTCCAACTGCTGTTGCCTGGTTCGTTCCGCATTCAACTCTTCAATCTTCGTGGTCCAACTCTCGTCTGTGTAAAGATCCCAGTACACTGAATAAGTTCGCCGGTGCAGGCGATAGAAAGGAACAAATTGCACCTCGTTCGTCTGTCCCTCCGTGTTGCGACTGACACCAACCGTGCGAAAGATTCCGAGATTGTCCGGCACTGGCTGTAACCACTCCGTCACGGGTTTTTCACCAGTGACGAGGGCGGGAGAATCTGATGGTCCACCACGACGCTCCGGGCCGAGATCGCCGGCGAGCACGAGTGGTCCCCACATCAACGCCGCGCGACGGTTGTTGTCTGGCAATCCCTCGATCCGCAACGTCTTCGGGAGCGTGAGCGAAATGCTATCACCCGTTTTCCATGTTCGTTTCAATTCAACATACGATCCGGGACGAGGTATTTGCCCGACGCTCTTCCCATTCACCTTTACCGCGAACCCGTCACCAGCCCACGATGGCCGCCGCAATGCCAATGTAAATGATTTCGGCCGCTGCAAAGCTAACTTCAACGTCGCGGCATCGCCTTCCGGAAAGGTTGTATCCATCGTTACGGTTGCGCTGGCGGCTTTCCAGCTCGCGGTAGAAGGAACATACAGGTTTATCCAAAGTCGATCGCCTGACTCGTAGTAAATACCATCGCCATGAAGACTATGACTCTCCATGCCGCTGCCGACACAACATGTAAAACTACGAAACATGTCCTGGTATTCGTGGCGCACACCACGGCCGACCGGCACCATGTAACACGTGCGGCCATCTTCAGGATCCATCGATGCAAGAATGTGATTGAACAACGCTCTCTCTTCAAACTCCGCATACTTGACATCAGGACGAATCGCGAAAAGACGGCGAGTCATTTTCAGCATGTTGTAAACATTGCACGTCTCGCTGGTCCTTCCATCCACGCGTTCGGCCAGCTGGTCCGGTGGTCCAAAGTATTCGTCTTTGCCGTGTCCGCCTGTCGCGTAACTGTGATCGTTTACGACAGCATCCCAGAAGAACTCGGCCGCTATGCCCGCGGACTGCTCGCCCGTGTAGACGTATTGCATCAGCACTCCGAGCATTTTCGGAACCTGCGTATTGCCGTGCTGCCCGGCGAGCTTATCTTCGCGGCGTTTAAGTGGATCGAGAAAGGCGTGATGATCGAAACGATGTGAGAGATTCAACCAACGCTTATCACCTGTATCAGCGTAGAGATCTGCGAGCACTTCATTCATGCCGCCAAATTCAGTGTTCAGCATCTGCTGAGTCTGTTCGGGAGTTAGCTTCGCCAAAATCGTTTCGGCCCACGCGGCAAACTTGATCTCCAACTCCAGCGCGGTGCGGTTTCCAGTGAACCGGTACGCGTCTCGAAGACCTGCGTAAGTCTTGTGCAGGGTGTACCAGGGAGACCAAAGTCCATTCAGATCGAAGAACGTCGACTTGATATTTCCCTTTGCGACGTCTGCAAACTTCTCTCGAAGCCCGTCGATTGCGCCGAGATAACCGTCGCCGTTCTTGTCCTGAACTTCCTTCATCTCCATCACGATGTAGTCGGCCCGTTCCTTGAAACGACGATCACCCGTGGCCGCAAACATCAGTGACACACCGGATAGATAGTGACCCGCGATGTGTCCTGTGAGATTTCTGCCGTCGCCGTCCCAGCCCGGATAACCCTCTGCCTTCGGCTCGAGACCCGCGCGCTTGCGGTAATAAGCCATCATGCGATCCGGTTCGAGTTTGAGGAGGTACTCGGCGTTCAGATCCTGCGCGCGTTTGAGTGGTCCACCGGTTACACGAACAGCCGACAGAGGTAACGGACGGGCAACGTCAGGGATCGCTTTTTTGTTTGATTGAGCCTGGCCCGCACTTGTTAGTAGCAGGACTACGAACGCGGTGCCCAGCGTCTTAAGATTCATCGGCAGGGTCTCCTCCGAACTCGGCTATTACACGCGATAATGATTGTTGAATAGACTTGCGCGGCCAATTGTAAACAAGCCGCGGCTGACTGTCACAATAAACGAACTGTCATAGCAGCGCCCGCCTCTTCAATCCGTTCGTACTAAACTGCCGTTAGCTCTGCTCTCGAACAACAGGAAGAGGACATCTCGATGAAACAACTCATAGCCATCCTCATGGCCTCCGTGCTATTGGTCCACATTGGTCCGACAGTGTCAGCGAAACAGAAAAGTGACTGGACCGCTGTGAAGGCACTCGCGAAGCAATCGGTCGCCGTAAAGACTAAGACGGGTGAGACATATTACGGGCTGATGCAGTCTGCCGATGATTCCGGTTTTACGGTTCAGATAGCAGACTATGACGATTTCACCTCGCAAGAGATCAACTTCAAACGCGACGAAGTAGCGAGAGTCTGGCGCGTCTCACTGCGTTTTGGCCAGAAAAATATCGCCAAGGCGGCATGGATCGGAGTCGGGGCTGGCTTGGGCGTTAGTGTGATAGGGGCTACCGTGAGAGGCGCACCGACGTGGTTTGCGCTATCGCCGGTTTACGGCGCCGCCGCCGGAGCCGTCGCTGGAGCGTTCTGGAAGAAGAAACACAAAAAGCGCGAGCTTGTTTACAGCATTTGACAAACTCGAAGACGCGAATCACATTGAGAAGGATTTTCAGGATTGGAAAAAATCGATTCGTAAATCCTTTCAACGATGTGTGGCAGGTTCACGCTTAAAAGACCGGAGCGGATAAAGTTCGATCGTATCGTCGATACTTTCGATCTCGACAATATCATTCCTCGATACAACATCGCTCCGAGTCAAGATGTTCTCGCCGTCGTCGAGCGTGACGCGGTGCGAGAAATAGTGTCACTGCAGTGGGGCCTGATCCCATTCTGGAGCAAAGAGGCGAAGGCATTCATCAACGCGCGCGTCGAGACAATCGAGGAAAAGCCAACCTTCAAGGAGTCGTTTGAAAGAAGACGATGCCTGATTCCGGCAGATGGTTTTTACGAATGGGAGAGAGCTGGGACTAAGCTCTCTCAGCCGTACTATTTTCAAATGAAAGACGGCGCACCATTTGCTTTTGCCGGCATCTGGGACCGCTGGAAAACCAACGGCAACACGATCACTTCCTGCGCAATCATCACGACCACTGCGAATGAACTGTTAAGCGAAATTCATCACCGCATGCCGGTGATCATGAGACCCGAGTCACACGATCTGTGGCTAAACGAAGAATCGAGACCGGGTGACTTGAAAGAGATTCTCGTACCGTTTCCCGCAACGGAAATGACCAGCCACGCCGTCAGTCGTGACGTCAACGACACGATGATCGACGATGAGCACCTGCTGCAACAAGTCGATCCAACCGTCGGTGTCAATTTGCGGCTGTTTTAGGCCTATTTCATCAAAATGATTGTGTCCGTCGGCCCTTTTGTGCGATCCTTACAGCGGCCGTGAATTCGTGCCAGCCCTACGCAACCTCATAGTACCCAATACTCCACACGCTCGAAGTTAACGCAGTTTCGATCTGATTCGAGAGGTTAATTATGACAACACGTAAAACTGTTGGCTGGCTCATTTTTGCCGCCCTGATGGTGGTCATGCTTTTCCAGACGCCGCGCATCGCAGCGCAGGTCTGTTACCTCGCGGGAGCAAAATTTTATTCTGCCGGTAACTATCAGGCGGCGACACGTGCCTTCGGCGGCGCCGTACTTCTCGACCGTCAATTCGCTCGCGGCTACCTGGAGCTCGGCTCTTCTTATCTCGCATTAAAAAAGTATGCTCAGGCAGAACAAGCGTTCATCAAGGCTAAGAGCATCGACGATGAATCATGTGCTTCCTGCGGGTTGGGAATGACCTATCGCGCCCTCGGCCGGCATGACGACGCCGAAAAAGAATTCAAGCGAGCCATCACTCTGAATCCCGCTGATGTTTGTGCGTACCAGGAGTCGGGCGAGATGTATTACGAGCTCGGCAGGTATCCCGAAACGATCGCCGCCTTCAAACGCATAGTCACGTCGGCACCGCGTTACGGAGCCTACATGTACCTCGGAAACGCATATATTTATGCACGAGAGTTCGAACCAGGCGTTGATGCGTACAAAAAAGCTATTCAACTTGCGCCAAACGATGTGCGAGCTCACTACCAGCTCGGAATCGCTTACGACTATTTGCGACGATACGAAGGTGCAGCGGAGGCATACAAACAGGCGTTAAAGTTAGATCCGGAACATGAAACTGCACGTTACTCGCTGGCGATGGCCTATCTGGCGCTGCACAACAAACCGGCAGCACTCGAGCAGTATGAAATTCTGCGAAAGATCGACCCGGACCAGGCCGCGTGGCTAATCGACGAAATCAACGTCTCAGAAAACAGGCAAAGAGGTAAGGAGAAACTCTACTTCGTTCCTTTGAGTGACTTCTCAGAAGCTTCGTTGATCAAACTCGTAAACTTCTGCAAACAGAAACTCGGGATCGAAGCGAGTGTCGCGCGAGCGGTTCCCTTCACACTTTCCACAGTCGACAAGCGACGTCAGCAGGTGATTGCGGAAGCCGCGATAGAGTTAATGAAAGTCCGTCATGCAAATTTGGCCGCGGATCCAAACGCGATTCTCATCGGTCTAACAGATCACGACATGTACATCAGTCAGGAGAAATGGCAGTTTGCTTTCAGTTACAGGACACAAGCGCGATTCGCCGTCGTCTCATCAGCGCGCATGAATCCAGCTAATTTCGGAAGCGCGGCTAACGATGTTCTTACCGAGTCTCGGTTGCGGAAAATGGTTTTGAAGAATATCGGCACTCTCTTTTATATGTATCCCACAAATCGCGACCCTAAGAGCGTGTTGTATGACGCGGTCGGAGGGCTAGAAGATCTCGACAACATGCGGGAAGACTTCTGAGCACCGCAGTTCGGCGCCAGGATCAGACGGGAAGGTGGGAGACCGCTGTTGGTCTTTCGTCCTTTGAGAAACCTGTCGGAATCACTGGGCGAGGTTTATGACCCGACCTGTAACCGAAACGTTCTTTGAGCTTCAGGAACGGTTGCTCAAGCAAGGTGTAAGAGATCGCTGCCAGCGCGACGGTCAGCAAAAATGAGAACAAAACTCGAAACTCATAACTGATTGGAATTCCGAGTCCGGGAACGAACCACACTCCCATCATCACCGCGAGCGCAAACAAGTGGAACACGTATAGCCCGTAAGAGATTCGCCCGAGATAGACCAACCACGAGAACGGCGGCATGCTCAGAATTCGGGCCTCGCCGCGAAGAACCGCCATCAACAAAACTACGCTCGCGAGACCACTGAGCGCATAAGTAGCAACGCTCGATGTGCCATCCTGGCTCAGGTATCGTGCTATCAACCACCAACTCGCGAACGCAATCCCACATAACCCAACCCGCAGCACGTTGTTGATTTGCGGAGACCGCCCGCGAAGAGAGAACGCGAGGATCGCGCCTAACGCGATCGGATCGAGTCGCGCCAGAGTGTTACACCAAACGCCCGGATGCTTGACGCCGTAAACCACTAAAACAATTCTGGTAACGAACGCGAGTGCGAGCATCGCGATTGCGAGCTGCTTGATACGGTTGACGCCGAAGAATCGCAGCAACAGCGGCCAGCCGATGTAGAACTGCTCTTCAACTGATATGCTCCACAGAGGACCCGCAACTGAGAACGGGATTCCCTTAGTTGCACAAACCCAGTTGCCGACGAAGAAGGCGAACGAGGCAATGTAGATTGTCCCAAAGTCTTCCCTGGGAAGTATCGTAGGTATCACGAATACAGTTAGCGCGAGGAACGTGAAATAGAGCGGCCAAATTCGTAGCGCCCGCCGGATATAAAAATTGGTAACGCTGAAGCTGCCGCGAGTCGCGTGCTCGCGGAGTAAGAGTTCGGTGATGAGGTAAGCACTTAAAGCGAAGAAGAGATCGAGTCCAAACGCGCCGGCTTCTTTGGCGGTGAGTAGCCATTGGGTCACAGCCGGAGAAAGACCATTACGGATGTATAGGCTGGCATCACGAGGCAAAGCGTGATGCATGAAGACGGCGAGAAAAGCAACAAACCGAAGAACGTCTAACTCGGGATGATAGAAACCTTGCCTGTTCTCAGCAGCCGGGTACGCTGAGTACCTAAAGAACCGTGTCGGGTAACGCATTCTTGCCCTTTGCTCTTACTACTACTACAGCAAAAGAATCAAAAGGGCGAACAACTGACCTGTCAGTCATCCGCCGCAGTCAAAACATTAAAATCATCAATACCGGCGAAAAGCCGGCCGGGAGTAGCCTCAACATTACATCGAGCACGTTACGATGTCATCACAGGTTCATGCCCTTTTTGAGTGGCAGGATCCTTCCAGTGGAATTCTGAATCCCCACGGGGCAGGCCACGCTGTTTATGCAACGCCCGTAAAATCTCTCAATCTGTCCAATATTTCGTCGCGGACTCTACGAAAGACTGAAAGCCGCAAGTCTTCGTCACCTTCCGCAGCCGCGGGATCGTCAAAGCTCCAATGAATGCGCTCAGTCTTACCGGGAAACACCGGACACTGCTCATTCGCGTTGTCGCAGACAGTGATCACGTAATCAAACTCCTGCCCAGCAAACTCAGCTACTGACTTCGAGTGTTGCGCTGAAATATCAACTCCGATCTCGCGCATCACCGTGATCGCCTCCGGCCGGACCCGAGTGGGCGCGACTCCCGCACTCGCGACCTCAAACCGATCGCCAGCCAGATCGCGCAGCAATCCTTCCGCCATCTGACTCCGCGCGGAGTTGCCGGTACACAGTATGAGAACGCGTTTACGATCGCTCATATCTGGCTCCACTATTGCCTACATCTAGACATGTGTCAAGACGTATATGCAAACCGTGATTCGTGTTAAGATATCGACCGTCATGACCCGTAAGCCAAAAACCTTTGATATGGAATTGTTCTTTCGCGCGCTCGCGGATCGCACCCGACTACGCTTGCTTCATCTCATGGGCGCAGAAGAAGTTTGCGTGTGCTTTTTTGTCGAAGTCCTGAAAACGAATCAGCCGAAGATCAGCAGACACCTCGCGTATCTCAGGCGCGCAGGAATTGTAGGCGCCCGCCGCGAAGGCCAATGGATCCATTATCGAATTGTAAAACCTGACGATCCCCACGCCGCTCAAGTCCTGAACGACGTCATGTCGTGGCTGGCCAGCGATCAGGAGATGCAGCGAGACCGACAGCGATTTGAACGAGTCTGTTGCGCGCCACAACTGCCTGTGAGCATCCAGGGGGCACCGCGTCCGACGAGCCTTGCACACACCTCGTAAATATTACGAAGCCTCAGCGAGTGCTTTGCGGCATAGCCCGTCTCGAAAACGAGCGTGCCGGGCAATGAAACTCAGCTTTTTCCTTTTGCGTCACCACTAAATTTTCTTCCAATGATTTTTTTCGCGAACACCTGCGCGGTCATTTGACACTTTCCGCCGTCCTCCCCCATACTGCGCAGCGGTCAAACCTTTCCCCACCCGACACTTTCCCCAAAAACTTTGCAGTCATTCGTCATTTTTACAGAATAGGGC
>DAIOGT010000165.1:0-10976 GCA_036745095.1 Pyrinomonadaceae bacterium | reverse complement strand
CCTTGCTTGAAAGGAGACCCTCAATGAATGTCGAAAGATATTTGCGCTTAATAGCCGGATGTTTCGTACTTGCTTCGCTGCTGCTCGGTTACTTTTACAGTCCTTATTGGTTTCTGCTAACCGGGTTTGTCGCACTTAACCTGATTCAATCGGCGTTTACAAACTGGTGTCCGATGATGACGTTTCTGCGTTGGCTGGGCGCTAAGAGCGAAGCCGAATCGATTCGTAACGAGGTAAGAACGTAGCGGGCTTCCAATGCGCTCAAAAGGTTCACTGCAGAAGTTTTTCGCGACCGTTACGTTGTGCTTGCTTGTTTTCGGAAGTCGAGCACCATTTTCCAGAGTAGCGAACTCACAAACGGCTCCACGGTTGTCTGAGCCAACTGAGCAGTTGACCCTCACGCAGTCGGTCGAGATTGCCCTGCGGACAAATCCATCCATGAAAGTCACTGCTGCCGGACGTCAACTGGCCGACGCACAATTGCAGGAGGCGCGCACAGGACGTTGGCCTTCCCTGCAAGCAAATGAAACATTCACCAGAAGCAACAATCCGGTCTTCGTATTCGGAACCTTGTTGGAGCAGGGTCGTTTCGGACCGGAGAACTTCGCGATTGATTCGCTAAACCATCCCAACGCGGTCAACAACTTTCGATCGGCACTCACCTTACGAGTCCCATTGTTCGATCAGCGACAAACAGAGACTCGAACCGCACAGGCTCGCATCGCACAACAGGAAGCCGATCAACAAACCGAGATGGCTGCCCAACAGCTCCGTTTCGCTGTGATTCGCACCTTCTATGGTCTATTGCTGGCGCAGGCGCGGTTGGAGGTCAGCGACGAGGCGGTAAAAACCGCCGAGACAGATGTGAAACGAGCTCGCGACACCTTTGAAAGCGGCTTAGTGGTCCAGTCAGATCTTCTCGCCGCGGAAGTGCAATTGTCAGAGTTTCGCCAACAGCAGATTCAGGCAAAGGGTGATCTGGTGACTGCGATGGCCGCACTCAATACCGCGATTGGCCTGCCTCTCGAAAGACCGCAGCAGCCCATGGGCGCACTTGTTGAGCGAAGTTTCCCAACTGAAACAGTCGAGGTTCTAACAGAACAGGCTTTGCGGGATCGCCCTGATTATCAACGTGCTGTTTTGTCATCGCGGGCCAGCGAAGTGCGATCACGCGGAGCCCGCGGCGAATGGCTGCCACGAGTAGACGCATTCGTCACTGCGGGCGCCAGCGGACGTTATGTTGCCGGCGGGAGCGGCGACTTCGCCGCAGGTGCAAGCATTACATTCAATGTTTTCGATGCAGGTCGCAAGGCGCGAATAGATCAGAGTCGTGCGGCCGAATTAATCGCCACTGCGCAGCAGGAAGAACTGGCGAATCAAATTCGCTTTGAAGTGATGCGTGCTTACCACCAATACGTGTCGGCCCGGGAACGAATGGCAGTGGTAGCTCAGGTAACTGCACAGGCAACCGAGACGTTGCGGATGGTCCAGGATCGATATCACGCTGGTCTGACGACGATAACGGAGTTACTGCGAGCCCAGACAGCGTTGGTACGGGCCCGTTCAGACGTGCTCGCTGCTCGCTACGAGCAATATGTTGGTTACGCCAATGTGCTGCTTGCGGCCGGGCGTCTAAAGGATGTTGGAGCCTTTGGTTCCTGAGGAGCGACTATCATGAAACGAATCACTCTTATGGTTGGCGGTATGACGCTGTTGCTGCTGCTCTCCTGTTCAAAGAAAACCGAGACGTCGCAGCAGATGCCCATAGTAGAGGGCGCGAAGATGGAAACCGTGCAGCCAACATCCATCGACGATTACTACGAAGCGGTTGGCACTGTGCGGGCCAGGAACAGCAGCGTTATCGCCGCCAGAATCATGGGAAGCGTTGTCGCGCTACACGTGCGCGAGGGGGACACAGTACGCGCCGGTCAAACGCTGGTCGAAATCGAAAGCCGGGAAGCTGCGATTCAAGTACAAAAAACCCAGGCCGGGGTGCGTGAAGCCACGGACGCTCTGGACGAAGTGGACCGCAACATTCGTGCGGCCGAGTCAGCGCGGGAAGCAGCGCGGGCAAATGAAAAACTCGCAAACACGACGTTTAATCGCTATCAAACCTTGTTCGCTCGTCGCTCCGTAAGCCCGCAGGAATTTGACGAGGTGCGCTCGAAATTAGAAGTAGCAAGCGCCGAAAGGGAGATCGCCGACAGACTCTTGCAGGCAGCGAAGGCACGACAGAAGCAGGTGCTGGCGCGGATCGATCAGGCAAAGGCTGACGTGTCAAGCGCGCGCGTCTACGTTGGCTACGCAAAGCTCACGTCGCCAATCAATGGCATTGTAGTTTCGAAACAGACCGACGTCGGTCATTTGGCAACGCCCGGAACTCCTTTACTCACGATCGAAAACAATTCCCGGTATCAACTTGAAGTCTCAGTAGAAGAATCACGTCTGGGCACGATTCATCCTGGTGATCAAGCGCAGTTGGAGATCGACGCGCTTGGCGATAAGGAACTGAGCGGATCGGTCGAAGAGATTGTTCCCGCTACAGATCCAAACAGCCGCAGTTATATCGTCAAACTTAGCGTACCCAATGTCGCGGGCGCGCAGTTGCGATCTGGTCTATACGGCAAAGCGCGATTCATTTCCGGCCAGCGGCAAGCGTTGGCGATTCCCAGAACAGCGATCAGTCAACGCGGACAGCTTACGGGCGTGTTTATTGTGGACCAATCAGGTCTTGCGCGCCTGCGTTTAATCAAGATCGGCAGAGCGTTTGGTGAGCGGGTGGAGATCCTATCGGGCCTCAATGCCGGTGACGAGGTTCTGATTGAAGGTCCCCCAACTATTCAGGACGGCACTCGCGTGCGCGAAGCCGCACCCGTGAAAGGCGTGCCGATAGCAGCGAGATGAAGTGATGAAAGACGAACTCGGACTCGCCGGCAAGTTAGCACGCGCCTTTATTGATTCAAGGCTGACGCCTCTTGCGATTGCGGCGTCGATACTGCTCGGCATAGGCGCGGTGATGCTGCTCCCACGCGAAGAAGAGCCACAGATCATCGTGCCGATGATCGACGTCTTTGTGCAGATGCCTGGCGCCTCAGCGAAAGAAGTAGAAGAACGCGTCAGCAAACCGATGGAGAAGTTGCTGTGGGAAGTGCCGGGTGTTGAATACATTTATTCGACTTCGTCGCCGGGTTATGCGATGGCAGTGGTACGTTTTTATGTGGGCCAAAATGAAGAGGCAAGCATTGTTCGTCTCAACCAGAAGATGTCCGCCAACTTCGACCTGATTCCTCCCGGCGCCAGTCCACCGATCGTCAAACCGCGTTCGATTGACGATGTCCCAATCCTCGCCCTGACACTCTCGAGCAATGCCTACGATCATTTCATGCTGCGCCGCGTCGCCGCTCAGATTCACGATCAGATCAAGGAAGTCGCCGACGTTTCGGAAGTTAAGATCATCGGCGGACAGCGAAGACAAATTCGCGTGACGTTGGACGAGGGGCGGATGGCCGCGTACAGCGTCGCGCCGGCCACGATCGTGCCTGTCCTCCAGCAGGCCAATCAGCAGTTTCAATCCGGCAGCTTTGCCACAGGCAATCGTGAGTTCCTCGTTGAGACGGGTGGTTTTATCCACTCAGCGGAAGAAGTTGGCAGCGTAGTCATCGGCGTTACAAACAACAAGCCCGTGTATCTGCGTGACGTCAGCCAAATAGAAGATGGCGCGGAAGAGCCGGCTGACTACGTTCTCTACGGTACTGGTCCGGCGTTTCAAAACGAACAACAAGCTACTTCGTCAACGGCGCAAACCGCCTTGCCGGCGGTAACGATTTCAATCGCGAAACGAAAAGGAACAAACGCGATCACCATCGCCGATCATGTAATCGAGAAGGTAGCAAAACTGAAAGGAACACTGATCCCCAACGACGTGCACATCGCCGTCACCCGCAATTACGGTGAGACAGCCAGCGAGAAATCGAACGAGCTTCTGTTGCACATGATGATCGCCATCTTTTCAGTCTCGGTTCTGATCTGGTTGGCGCTGGGCCTTCGCGAATCAGGAATCGTGGCGACAGCGATTCCAGTGACACTGGCTTTGACACTCGCTGTCTTCTATCTCTATGGCTACACGTTGAATCGCATCACGCTCTTTGCGCTTATCTTTTCGATCGGCATTCTCGTCGACGATGCCATCGTGGTTGTCGAGAACATGGCACGGCATTATGCGCTGCCAGAGAATCAGGGCCGGCGACGAATCGACATCGCTGTTGAAGCGGTGGCAGAAGTTGGTAATCCGACCATCCTGGCGACCTTTGCTGTAATCGCCGCCATTTTGCCAATGGCGTTTGTCAGCGGTTTGATGGGACCTTACATGCGTCCCATTCCCGTAGGCGCCTCGGCGGCAATGATCTTTTCCTTGCTGGTGGCGTTCATCGTAACGCCCTGGGCCAGTCTGCGTTTGCTAAAGCGCCATGTCGCACACGAATCAAAGAACAAAGAGGGCTGGACCACACGAATCTACCGGCGTTTCATGGGCCGGCTGATTCATGAAGCGCGCTGGCGTTACGGTTTTCTGGCGCTGGTTGCTTTGTTGCTGCTTCTGTCTTTCAGTTTGGTGGCTTTGAAGTTCGTGCGCGTAAAGATGCTGCCATTTGATAACAAGAGCGAGTTTCAGGTGATTGTCGATATGCCCGAAGGAACCACGCTCGAACAGACTGCCGCGGTGACGCGTGAGATTTCTGACTATGTGCGCACTGTTCCTGAAGTGACCGATTATCAGATGTATGTCGGCACAGCCTCGCCGTATAACTTTAATGGTCTGGTCCGCCACTACTTTTTGCGGCGCGGTCCCAACGTCGCCGACATTCAGGTAAACCTCGTTCCAAAAGGCGAACGGAACGCTCAGAGTCATGAGATCGCGAAACGAGTTCGCCCGACGATTCAGCAGATTGCGGTGAAGTACGGGGCACGCGTGAAAGTCTCGGAAGTCCCGCCTGGTCCACCAGTGCTGCAAACTCTGGTAGCGGAGGTGTACGGACCCGATTACCAGCGTCAGATCGAGGTTGCACGCCAGATTCGCGACGTCTTTGATCAAACTGCTGGAGTTGTGGATGTCGACTCGTATATTGAAGATGAACAAACGAAGTATCAGTTCGTGATCGACAAAGAGAAGGCGGCGCTCAATGGAGTATCAGCCGAGCAGGCCGCGACCACGCTGAGTATAGCGATCGCCGGACTAAACGTCGGGCTGGCCCATCAGCCCGAGGAGAAGGAGGACGTTCCGATCGTTTTAAGACTGCCGCTTGCCGCGCGATCGAGCATCGACGATCTCAAGCGAATCAAGGTTATTGGCGAACGCGGCAACCTGGTGGCGCTGGGTGAGCTTGTTCGTGTCGAGCAGTTGAAATCTGAACAAAGCATCTACCACAAGAACCTGATGCCCGTAGTTTACGTGACCGGCGATGTTGCGGGCGCAGAGGAGAGTCCTGTTTACGCCATTCTTAAACTGAACCGGGCCATAGACCAGTTACAGTTGCCGGAAGGATATGGCTTGGAACGCTATGTGGCTAGTCAGCCCTTTAGCTCTGACACGCTCGCGATGAAATGGGACGGTGAGTGGCACATCACATACGAAGTGTTTCGCGATCTGGGACTCGCATTCGCCGCCGTTCTAGTCCTTATCTATATCCTGGTGGTAGGTTGGTTTCAATCATTCAAGACGCCTTTTACGATCATGGCGGCGATTCCCTTTTCGCTGGTAGGGATTCTGCCGGGGCACGCGCTGATGGGCGCGTTCTTTACCGCGACTTCAATGATCGGGTTCATCGCGGGCGCCGGAATCGTGGTGCGCAATTCGATCATCCTCGTCGATTTCATTGAATTGAGATTGAAACAGGGGATGATTTTGGCCGACGCTGTAGTCGATGCAGGGGCGGTTCGCTTTCGACCGATGATGCTTACTGCCGCGGCGGTAATTGTCGGGTCGATCGTGATCTTATTTGATCCAATCTTCCAGGGTCTGGCAATTTCCTTGATGGCGGGCGAAGTTGCCTCGCTGTTTCTCTCACGCATGACGGTGCCGGTTCTCTTCTACTTGAGTGAGCGCAAAAAACATAACGAACCGCCGATCGAGACTCCTGTTGTAGAGGAACTAACACTCAATGCCACTGAAGTCTCTGAAGTCCACACTGGAGGTGAAGAGAACAACGGTAGTCTGGCGGATATCACGGTAGTTGAAACACCAACTCCCGCTGAAGAAATCGCTGTTGAGTCTCAACCAACAAATTCGACGTCGGCCGGATCTACAAAACAGTAAAAAACACTCATCGCCTGGAAGTATTCCTTTTGTAACGAAGCGAGCGCCTCAGAATCTCGGTATCTTTTGCGATTATGCTTTGTATTGAATGACTCGCACTCTTTCGAGCGTTACCAATCCGTCTGTGATCATTTCGTCCAACACAGGGAGGAACTGCTCGATTCTTTCTAAACCATCAGCTATCTCAACCACCATCGGCAGATCTTCTGAGAGTCGGAGAATCTTCGCGGTGTGGAGCACGCTGTGCTTTCCGAATCCCATCACACCGCGCACGACCGTAGCACCAGCCATTCCCATCTCCCTGGCTTTCAAAACTATGGCTTCATAAAGGGGGCGGTGGCCGTGCCTGTCACTTTCGCCGACAAAGATGCGTAACAGGTATCCGTCTTCAGGAATGTGCATAGCGTCTCCTTTATAAAATTCTGGCTAACGTGTATCCCGCCCACACTAGCACCAGGCCAATTAGGTTGGCACCTAAGATATTCAGAACAGCGAGTCCGAATTCGCCATCTTGCAGTAGCGTAAACGTCTGTAATCCAAAAGAAGAGAATGTGGTGAACCCTCCGAGGAAGCCAATCAAGATCACTGTGCGCACGGTTTGATTTACAAGGAAGCGTTCCTGCAGGAGATAGAAGAGCAGTCCCACCAGAAAACAACCGACTAAGTTAACCACCAACGTGCCCATTGGAAATGTCTCACCGTAGCGTCGTGCAACCACGCCCGAGAGCCAGTATCTACCCAACGTGCCAATGAAACCGGCCAACCCAATCAGAATCAGTTTGCCCATTAGTTTCTCAATGAAAACTCCTAACCAAGTCGCACACACCGTGCGCCATGATTAGGAGTCATCAACCCTTTCTAAGCAGGGTGGTTATGTGGCGAACCCCATCGCCTTAAATTTCCAAGGCATCTTACCAGAAGTTCAGCATCAACGCGGTCCTGAAGAATTAGGACGGGAGCGGCGCCCAGTTTGGTCGGAACCTTCTCGAAAGGGATGAAGCAAAGCTAGCCATCGGCAACTTCGGAAAAGTAACGACCAGCATGACCGCCGTTGTTCTGGCTTTCGGAGTCATTATCCTCAGGACCGGCATAATGGACCAATCAAGTGGGCCTCCAAACGTTTGTTCCTACCGCGATATTTCGCAAAAGACGCTCGCGCTTCTCACAGGACGCAATTCCGCCGCGCAGGCAGCTCTCGATGCGGCATTTGCGCGTGGCAAACTCGTAATTAGCGGCGCCGTCTTTGCGGACTTGTTGGCTTCCCTCGGCGCAGGGAAAGCTTCTAAAATCAGTTTTTGAAGGACACAGGAATTGCGGTCGATTGGTCCATGGATGAATCGGTCTGGCGAACTACCGGAAAGTCTTTTCAGAAGTACGCAAGCCGCCGCCGCAAGCAGAGAGCGGGTCAACCACGGCGCATTCTGGCAGACTTTCTCATTGGCGCTCATGCTCTGGAAAAAGGGTACAGCTTGCTGACGCTTAATGAGGGCCTCTATCGCGCCGCTTTTCCCAAACTGCACATCGTAAGAGTTTGATACCTCACTCAAAGACGACACGCTGCCTCGATGCAATTGTTCACGCTGCTTCAGCGACCATTGGTAGCGCGAGGATGAATAACACGAGCAGTTGTTGCAAATTGATTTAACGCATCCTCGCTGGTCTAGCTTTAGTGGCGCTCACGATGAGTCTCTATTCGCCCTTACCGGACGACTGTTTGCTCGAGGAAATCGCCGAGCGAATTGAGTTTATGGCCGCGGTACAGAAAGGTCTCGATCAACTCGACGAAGGCGAAGGCATACCTCACGACGAAGTAAAAAAACAGCTGGCCTCATGGCTTACAAACTAATCTGGTCTCCCGCTGCAGAAACGACGTGGCGTAAAAGCTGAACTGATTCGCGAAGCTGCCCGGCTATACGCGAAATTTAAGCCCTCGATCTGTTTTCACGGACTGGGAATCACTGAACACACGCAAGGCACTGAAGGCGTGATGGGCCTTGTTAACCTCGCATTGCTCACCGGCAACATAGGCAAACGTGGTACTGGTATCAATCCTCTACGTGGTCAGAATAACGTTCAGGGGGCAACGCACATGGGTTGTGATCCGGGTGTGTTAACCGGAAGCGTGTCTTTCAGTGACGCAAAAGAACAGTTCGAAAAAGACTGGGAAGCACCGCTGCCGAGCACACGCGGTTTGAATATGCTTGAAATGATGGATGCAGCAGCCACAGGGGAGCTGAAAGCATTATGGGCCATCGGTTACGACATCGCTCTAACAAATGCCGATGCCTCCTCAACTGAGCGAGCACTGCGGTGCCTCGACTTCGTTGTGGTTCAGGACATATTCCTAAATGAAACGGCACGCCAAGTTGGTGACGTGTTCCTACCCGTGGCTTCCTCATTTGAAAGAGACGGCACATTCATGAATGCGGAACGCCGCATTTAGCGCATACGCAAGGCCATTGATCCTTTTGCGGCTTCAGATGCCCAAATACGCCAGCGAGTCGATCGTCTGGCGCATCAAGAGAGTTATCTGCGGGTGAGAAGCTTCGAGTTCAGCCACAGCGTCGTTGAGTCGCTCGCTCAAACTCGTGTAGTGATGCCGTTGAATCCCGTCTCTTTTGAGCAACGCCTGAATCTCGTCAGCCAGCGTCTGTAGCCGCTCGCGTTGTTGCAAGTCGAGAGGATCAGCCTGGTGAAGTTCGTCGTGCAACTTTTCCAGTTGCGTGCGCAATTGTTCGTTGTTCATTTTGTTGTTTACCGTGCTCACTAAGTCGAAAGGCTATTGTAAACGAACGTCTAGTCATCCGCGACTTCTACATCGGTTCGATAAGCTCGATCGACTTCCTGACATTCTTTGTGCTGCTCAACGCATTTCATGCTAATTCAAGTTCGCTGATGATCCAGACACCGGGCTGATGCTGTTGAAGGCTGGCGTATCGCTGAAGTCGAGGAAAGTTCACCTGCATTTGCTAAGTCGATCACCACAGCTAAACCTTGGCACAGACTGCAAACCGGATCAGGTCATGACGATCACCTGTAGGCAAAGGAACCTGACGAGTCCTAGCGAAGATCAATCTTTTGGAAGTCTCCGAGACTGCTCTACCGCTGGCGCAAGCGAGCCGAGATCATTTAAGATGGCGACGTTTACGGGATAAATCCTCCTGATTTAATGGTCTGTATTCGCCTGTAAACTATTTAAAGGACTTATCGCCCGCTTGGCTCAGTAATTGGGCTGACGCTCACAACTTTAGCATTTTCACCAACTTACAAACGTGATTTTTAATGTTGACGGGAACGTTGACGGCAAGTTAGATCTGCCGTCATTCAGCCGTGAGATTCTTCCTCCTCTACTCTGCTGTCTCATGGCACCGATCTTACAACGCAGCGAAGGCTTAATATCTCTCGGGTTCACTGCTAGCGATGATTTTGATCCATTGCGAAATTGACGCCTCTGCCTCACGCTTTACCTTAACCGTCACATTCCTCAACACAACTAATAGAAAAAGAAGCGGGTACCGAGTCGGTGATTCACTAGGAATCCACAAAAAGAATCCATTACTTCGCCGAGTCGAACTTAAGTTCGCATAACTTCCTAAGATCACCTTGTCTATGGGTAAGCGGGCCAGCCTGCGTAACCGTATCCAAGAGCGGCGCACGGAGCTTCATCAGTCATCATCATTTTCTTCTCGAGGCTCTGCTGGTTCTCGCGTGTGGAGCGGTGATGCGAACATATATCAGGGAAGGGCGGGGTGCTCGGACCGTCTACACGAACTAGCTGATACTTATCGCCGATTATGCTCTCGACGGCCTCGCTATGCATATAGAAATCATTGCGCTCCGTCTCATCCGCGTGCCCGTATCGGAATACACAATCGGTCCCCAGCAAGCGCTTGGAGCAAGTGTTCTCGAAGTGTATTTCGTGCCTGCCCGCTGCCTGCTCCAGAGAAAGGTCTATTTGTGCTTGCGGTATCTTAAGGGTTACTCGCCCTCGGGGTTTTAGATAAATGTTGACTCCAACGTACGAGGCGACAGAGCCAATTGGATCACCTGCACTGGTGGGGGATGTCCCTGCGATTTGCTTTTTGAAGGTCGATCCTGTTCTTAGAAGCGTGTAAAAAAGTCCGTTTTCGATGATCAGCCCTGGTTTGTAGCCATCAGATCTCCAATTAAGTCGTTGGCGGTACCACTTAGCGCCTTCAAGATCCATGACGTGCCTGAAATCATTCCTATGCAACGGATTCAGCGGAGGTTGATAATATTTGACTCCATTGATCAGCTCAGAGGGCTCAATGACTTTCAGTTCGGGCTTCGCTCCAACTGGAACCTCTTTTGGCCTAGACCACTTTGGCACGCAGTTAGTAAAGGCCATAACTTTCAAACGATGTCTGTGTTTGTCAGTTGGCTTGCTATGAAAACCCACTTTGCAGCCATTCGCGGACAATGGGAGTATTCCCATCAGTCCATGGAAAACGAGTTTGACTGATTCTGTTGGCAACAAGTCATACATATTGGGTCCCGAAGGTACGTAGATCCCATTCTGAACCATCGATCCGACTCGACTTGCGGTTTCCATCACATCTCGCGCTAGAAGATCTAATTTGGACGCGGCCAAGACGCTGGCTGTGGCGCTCATTCTTATTAGATAGTCGCGTCTGCTTAGTTTGGT
>DAIOGT010000164.1:6978-11036 GCA_036745095.1 Pyrinomonadaceae bacterium | reverse complement strand
TTGTGGGTCTCGCAGAAAACTCTTCCTGACGGTCCCATTGGATAAGTTTTGTTTGTCCCGTTGAGGTGCGAAAAACGACGCCCTGGCGATCTATTCCTGCCAGAATTCCGTCATAGAACTTCGCCCCGACGTTGGCCGCAATCTGACGTTTTTCCGATTCGATGTAGAGCCATGCAGCTTGAGCTCCGGAGGTGAAGATTCGGCCGGCGGGACTTACTTCTGAAATTAGGTAAGCGGTTGTGATCGGTGGTGCAGGCAATCCGGTTGCATTTGCATTCCTGACGGCTTGTTGCCACTGCATCAAACGAGCGACTCTGTCCGGTGTCGTCGGCAGTGATGACGTAGCTAATGCGGGCAACGATGTAACGCGCGGCGCATTTGCTTGGGTGCTGCGATCTACACCCAGGCGGTCTATGAGTGGATCGACGAAGGCTGCGGTGATGGGAGTTAGTTCGGGACGAAGGGCCGCTGCAAGCTTTTCCTCTGTGTCTTTTGGCAACTGCGGAATGGCCGCGATCGCGTCAGCACGCGCTTGCGATAGTTCGATAGACGTGGGTTGGTTGTCTAACTTCCTTCCGAGGAGGCGATTGGCGGCAACGGTCGCAACGGCTGTAAGCGCAAAGACTGCCGTAAGCAGGAGAATGGCAAAAAATGGGTTAGCAAGAGACAGTTTTAGCTTGTTCATGATGATTTCCTTGGGGGTCTTTGTTTGAGTGGTCCTAGTTGGGAAGTTGTCCAGCGTGGGTTTGAAACTCGGCACGCAGCTCCGTGGGTATTGGTGGCAGTATGCCGGATGTGGGAGCGTCGTAGGTTACGAGCGTCAGGTTCACACTTTCCTGGTTGTTCAATGATGTGATTGAGAGATCTCGGACATAAATGATGCGTGGGTATTTAGCGACATCACTTAGGAAACGTGCGACGTTTGCGTGAGTGCCCTGTATCTGAGCGGGCATGACGCGTTCGTTTAGTGTGATTTCAGGTGATGTCTGGGGAGACTTAACGCCAGTCGCGGTTGGGCCAGGGTTGGTTGTGGTCGATTTCGCTCCAGGCTTGGAGGCATCGAACATCGTTACGCGGACGTGGTTTGTTCGCGCCATCTGTTGTATGGCGTCAAGAACGTTTGAGACTTCCGCTTCGCCAGGGAGCAGTTCGCGCGCGGTGCTGTAGTTATTGACGAGGCGACGAAACTGATCAAGGAATTGAGGTTTCGTTTCCTGGACCATGCGGGCGATGGCGTTTTGCTTTCGCTTCTGAATCAGAGTCTGATTGAGAGCGTCGTTAGCTGCTCGCTGTACAGTAAGAAATTGATAGTAAGCAAGTGAGGCGAGAGCCGCGGCGACTAGCGTAGCGAAGATAAGCAGTCGCGGACAGCCGGCGTTGAGTATCGTCGTTCTCAGTTTTGCGCCGAGATTATTGCCGTTTGCTTGCTTACTACGCTTTGAAGTTTTTTGAACCTTAGTCATTGTTCTTTTCCTGGGACAAAGTTGGAGTGGGCAAGGTCGATGGGCCAATAGGAGTGGTCACATTCGATCCGGTTGTATGCGAGCTGTTTGTTGCGGAAGCAGGTATGGTTGTCTGGGTTATTGTTGGTTTGTTTGGAAGCGCGAGTGGCGCATAGGTGGACGTGATCGTGAACTCGATCACACTAGATGAGGAGACTTGCTGGGCGGCAGGCGATGTGGGCACGGCGCCTGAATTATTGGCGACATTATTTCTCGTGAGTATCCCTGAGAAAAGTCCGTCGCTGAACTCAAGTGATTTTGCAAAAGAAGTAATTGCTTGTTCGTTTTTGGTTTTTCCCTTGATTTCAACGTTGGCACCTTTGACGTTAATTTCTCGGACCCACCAGCTTGTTTCGGTTGGCCAACGCTGATTGAGATCGGTTAGCAGTTGGTGAGTTGCGGGTTGCCTGTTTCTGAGCACGATTAAGTTGTCGAGCAGCGATTGGAACGCGGCAAAGTTAGCTTTTGACGATTCGTAATCGCTGTTTTCCTTAGCGAGCTTTTGTGCGATCGCAGTCTCATCGTCTATGCGGGCCTGTAGGCGTAGTGCTTCGACGGAATTATCAACGAACAAGGCGATCAAGAGTGCGAGAGCAGCAACGAACGGTAAAAGAATGGAAACAAGCGCGAGCCGGAAGCGTGCGGCTGTTTGAGAAGCTGTTGCCAGTTGAAGCACGGTTTCAATGTGATGGAGTCGGGCTTCAGGTCCAGTGACGAGGTCGCATGGCGGCACGGCGGCGTGATCGAGTAATGCCCCGATAGCGAGGGCCGTTGCCTGATCGAGTGGAGTCGAGTCGTTGTCGAGATACAGGGGTTGAATACGAAGGGAGTTGAATTCGATGGCATCGTTTAGGAGCGATAGCATCGAATCTCCATAGGTGTCCGCAGTAGACACGACAACTGTAGTTACGTTGGGAAGTTTTAGTTTCGCCAGGCTGGCGCCGGTTATGAATTTGGCAAGGGTGTCGCGAGTGTGAAAACACTTGATTTCAGCGCTCGCTCCGGGTTCAAAGTCCTCTTCTGTTTCGTAAACGAGGCCTGACTGCTCAGACCAGAGGCCTATTGTGTAGTCATCTTCACTCAGGACGAGAATAGCTGTGGTTCCGAGCGGTGACTCGACCTGACCGGCACGCCATAGGCGAGTGATAACGCGTGTCCTTGTTTCTGCTCGTATCGTCTTTTCCTCGGCATTTGTATGGGTAGGCTGTTGGTCCTCGAGCCACTTTTCAGTGCGAAGGACGATCTGATTGACTGAAGAAGCGTCTACCTGAGTGACGATAATTCGACGGTCGGGAGTGCGGGTGAAGCTGAGTAGATGGGTTCTGTCGCCGTTTGTTTTGTCGAGAATTGCTCGGAGAATTGTTTCTTCCGGAGCGTCTGGACTAAGTGCGAGAGGTAAAGCATCCGTGTGTGCATTTCCTCCGGTGAGAGTGGTTCTCAGGTCGTTGCTAAGTAAGTTGACGGCTCGGCGTTCACCTATTACGGCCTTGTAAATGTCAAAGCCGCCAGCGGCTGCAAACTCCGCAATGATGATTTGTCCGTGGCGGTCATCGAACGCAAGGCCGCAGGGGGACGTGGGTTGTAGTGGGTTGCGGTTAAACATCATGGACTCCTGATTCAATTGAGTTGATTCGAGGCAAGGTTCAGCGCGCGGGGTCTCGATTCAAATTCGATCGTTCCACGCGATTCAGTTGAAGCGGTGTTGTTGGTTTCGACGCCTTCGGCAGAGAGTGTTATATCGACTCGGAAAACATTCGCGGTGGAGTTGAATTCGATGTAGCGAGCGAAAGTCGCTTGGCGAACGTTGAATGCAAGCGTGGAGGGCCGATCGGCTTCCATTCGGACGAGGCGAGCATCGGTACTGGTGGTGTAAGAGACTGGCGGTGCTAATTTGGTGACGGTCGAGCCTACTGCATATCTGTGTGCATGTTCGGCGTCCGTAGAGTACAGCCTTGCCCAGGCTGGATTGTCTTGGCGAACTCGCTCGATCGAGAGTGTGAGCTGGTTTCCGTTGGTAGTTGCAGACGTAACGCGGCAGAGGCTCGAAGCGGCGCCGCCAGGCGCGGCGGGATTAAGGCTGCCCCAGTCAATGATCAAAAAGTAATCGCCTGGATTGAAGCTTCCCCGTTGTGGAGGTCTGACGCTTACTTCGGGGGATGTGCTGTCAAGCTCAGAGAGTGTGGTTACGGAGTCTGTAGTTTTATCCCCTGAGAGTGCAGTGATTCCGGAGCCTCCTGCCGTTATGGTTATAGGTGCTGAGAGTTGGGTGCTTAGATCGGATGGTAGGGGCGCAAGCTCTGTTGAATTACCTGAGATAGCGATTAGTGGTGCGCCGGTGATGATTACGTTGGTGAAGGATTGGTTTTGCTCGTAGATGTTTAGTCCGAAAGATATCGGGTAAGAAGTGACGGGAACTGTATTGGTCCATAGGAGTGCGGGGATGTTGTTTCGCAATCGATAGAGTTTAGCGATGCGATTGGATTCGCCATTTTCGATTTTGAAGCTGTAGGAGTCTCCTGCTAAATGTGGAGAGATCGTTTCGCTCTGTGAGTGGCC
>DAIOGT010000164.1:0-6878 GCA_036745095.1 Pyrinomonadaceae bacterium | reverse complement strand
ACGGTGCCATTGGCCCATGTATAGTCTTGTGATGAAGTTGGTATCGCGAAGATGCTTCCTGCCAGGGGTGGTGAGGGCCGTGTGAGGTTGTGTCCAGCATTCTCCAGATCAGCGCGTAAGAGGGTTTGTGCTGCGCCGCGAGATTCCTCCATCGTGCTAAGTTCAGTGAATGCAGCTGCACTGCGGGCGAATTTAGTAATTAGGCCAACGGCTGCGAGCACAGCAACTACCGTGACCGCCATCGAAATGAGCAGCTCAAGTAGACTGAATCCGGAGTTGAGTCTTGTTGTTTGTCGCATGTTCCTCAAAATGCGGGCGGCGTTGTTGGTGCGTCAGTAACAATCCTGTTTGAGAAGCCGTTCCAGCGAGCGTTGGCTTCGTCGTACTGCCAAAGCTCGACAAGTCCGGAGGGGTGAACCGCGACTGCGCGTCCTTGATTTCCGTTTGTTAGGTAGATCGTCGGGAAAGGACTCTCAGTGTTAGGGTTAGTGTTTGAAGATGTGGGCGGAAGTGAATCAGCATCGAGTTTGCCGTCGGGATCGAAACTGAAAAATGTTGTTGGTACGCCTAAGGGTATTAAGGGTAACGGGGAGAGTTGCGAAGCAGAGTTGGCAATGCGCCAACCGGCCGGTATTTGAAGCTGACGGCCGTGGTAAACGAAATTCCATGTTCCTTGGGTGCCTGGAGTCGCAGGCGGTTGAAAGGCTGTTCGATCACCTTGGCCTTCGACAACAAGTGCGGCGGTTGTTTGAAGGTTAGCAAAATCAATGGTGATTGGAGGTTGGCTGAAGGTTTCGAGTAACGTCGGTTCGGTTAGTGCGTTGATTCTGATCGCTGATGCGCGGCGTTCACGGATACGGGATGCAACTTCAGCCTGAAAGCGTGCGGCTTGGTCACGATTGGCAAACGACGAAAGTGCGATTGCCGCGATGACACTGAGTATCGCGCAAACGATGACCAGCTCGACCAGCGAGAAGCCCGCGCTGTGATTGCGGAGAGTGATACTTAAACTGGTCGGTGACCGTTTCATGTTCGACGATAGCAGTAGTGGGAAGGTCGCAGAGCCGCACGAATGCAAGGGACCTTGCTTCTTGAAGGTTCACGCGTACGAGCATCAAAGGTGCGTCGGGCGATAGTGAACTAATGTTTTCAATTCCTCATTCAAAGCTCGTGGTATAGTCCGTCTACTTTCGACGACGGACGTGGATCAGGTGCAGTGCATCTTTTGTGCCGCATGTTTTGGTGTTCGTTGATGGTCTAATTCGATAGTTTTGAGAAGGGGGGTGAAGCAGAAAACTACAGCGACGTAAGATGAGGTGAGGTCGAATGCGACAGTTAGGTTAATTAAGACGCGTGCTTGATGAGAATTTTCTAGCTTTGATTTTGGACTTTGATTTGCAGTGGTCGGAGCGGTTGGACCGTTGTTGTAAAAATCCATAGATTGAGAGCTTCAAAAAAATGTTATCAAGCACCAGTTTTGTGAGTGTTCGAGTTTTGGGTCTGGTAGTTGTTTTGTGTTTGGGATTTGTGATGGCGCTGGGCCAAAAGCAGCTACATATTAATGATGGGGATGTTTCGTTGGGAGAGATGGAGCAGGCTGAAAAAGGGAGAGTAGGCAATCAGGTAGATGCAGCGAGTTCGGCGAGACTCGGAATGCAAGGTTCGTTACAAAGGTTCGGTGGTAATCGGTCGGAAGCTGCGATTAGGTTGGAGCAGCGCATATACAAGGCCATATATAAGGAGTCGGCACGGTTTAAGATTGATCCCTATCTTGTATGTGCGGTTGTGGGGCAGGAATCGAGTTTCAAGCCGCGCGCAATGTCCTACAAAGGGGCGCGCGGACTTATGCAACTTATGCCTGAGACAGCGGTGAGGTTTAATGTCCTTAATCCTGACGACCCGGAGGAGTCGATTCGTGGAGGAGTGGCATACCTGGTGTGGTTGCTGGATAGGTTTGGTGGGAATGTGGCGTTGGCTCTCGCTGGTTACAACGCAGGGGAGGGCTCAGTTGAGGCTTATCTTTATGGTCGGACAGTAATTCTGAGTAACGGGAGAGTTATAAATCGGCGCGGAATTCGGAATGATGGAATTCCGCCTTACGCTGAGACGAGGAACTACGTACGGAAAGTAGCGGAACGTTATCGTCTGCTGCGGTTATCTCGTGAGTTAAGAGTTTCGGAGGTACGTCTATGATAAGTGTTGCGACAGCTCCGGCTTGGGTTCAAAGTCTGGTTGCGGATTACCCTGAAGATCTGCCGGTACTCGTGGTTGACGACGACGCAGATGTTCGATTGTCGATCAGTAGGTGTTTGCAAAGATATAAAATTAAGGTTGTCGAGTCGGGAACATTGAGCGATGCGCGGGAACGGTTTAGAGCAGGGGAGGAGTTTTCGTTGGTTTTTCTGGATCGATGTCTACCAGATGGAGACGGCGTAGATTTTGCGCAAGAGATCCGGGAGGAGTGTCCAGACCTCGCTTGCGCCATCATCACCGCAAACGGGAGTGGGGCGAATGCTGAGAAGGCGGTTGAAGGGGGTGCTGTTGCGTACCTTGCAAAACCTTTTTCGGTAAGTGAGATAAGAACGGTCCTCTTCCGCAGATATCCAAGATTATCTGATTCATTTCGTGACGGTGAACTTGTTGGTGCAATAATCGACGGTTCACTTCAGTATGAAGACGAGTCCGGTGTTACATTGATTGCGCAAAGCCCGCAGATGATCAAGCTTAGGTTGGAGATCCTTGCGATTGCGAAGATGACGCGTTGCGTGCTGGTTAGTGGCGCTTCAGGAACTGGCAAGGAACTGGTTGCGCGGAAGATTCATGAGAAAAGCCAGCGGGCGGGTTTCAGGTTCGTGGCCATAAATTGTGGCGCGATGAACATACAGCTTATCGAGTCGACTCTCTTTGGTCATTGGAGGGGCGCATTTACCGGTGCTGTGACCGATCGTAAAGGAGTTTTTGAAGAAGCAAACGGTGGTACGGTTTTGCTTGACGAAATTACCGAAACGAGCGACGAGTTTCAGACGAAACTTCTGCGGGTGCTGCAGGAGCAGCGACTTACTAGATTGGGAAGAAATGACGAAATTGCAGTGAATGTTCGAGTGATTGCAGCGAGTAACAGAAATGTTGCTGAACAGGTTCGTGCTGGGAAATTCAGGGAAGATCTGTATTTTCGTTTGAAGCAATCGGAAATTGTTGTGCCAGCGTTAAAAGATAGACGCGACGATATCGAACCGTTGGCGTTCTATTTTGCAAATCTTACTGTCAAGGAGACGAAGCGGCCTGTGGCGTTTTCTCGTGGCGCCGTGACAGCTTTGGAGTGTTACGACTGGCCGGGCAATGTGCGTGAGCTTCAATCGGCAGTTGATTCGGCTGTCCAGCGTTGTAACGGAATCGTGTTAGTGACCGATCTACCGAAGGAGCTTAATCAAGAACATCTGCTACAGGACGAGATGGCTGTAGTGGGGGATGCCAAGCTGAGGTCTCGTCGAGAGGCGAACAACGAACATATTTTGCAGGTGTTAAGGTCGTGTCAAGGTAATAAGTCAAAAGCGGCAAGGATTTTGAACATGGCGCGGAGCACAGTTATAAGGGTATCGAGGGCTAAGGGTTGGGACGCTCAGTTTGCTGAGGAATGGAAGAGTGGAGAGTGACTTCTGGAGAGTTCTGTAGTCATGCCCTATGTTTGAGCAATCGTTTTACTGCCGTTATAAGAACAGTCGGTTCGAATGGCTTTTGTAAGAAGTGGAATCCCTCTTGTGTTTTGTGGGTGATGGGGTGGGTGTCGATGATGTATCCGCTGGTGAGAAGTATCACGGCGGATGGAAATTCTTGTTGAATTGTGACTGATAGTGCGCGGCCACCGATTTCGGGTAGTCCCAGATCGGCAATTAGTAATGCTGGTTGTTTGCTTTGGGCGGCGAGTTGTCTAAATAGATTAAGGGTTGTATCGGCGTCACCAGCAAAGGTAATTTGATAGGCTGGAAGCTCTCGGGAAACATATCTGCCAATTGTTTGCTGGATGTCTGGGTCATCGTCAGCGACAAGAATTAGCGAAGCGTCGCTGGGAGTGGGAGACTCGAGGGATTGGGATGGCGATCCGTGAGCCAGAGGCAATTGAGCGAGGGGAGGAATCGTAAGCGGAGTTGGAGTAGACGGAAAGTAGACGTCAAATTTTGTGCCTTGTCCGGGAGAGCTTTTCACAGTTATGTAGCCTTGAAATCGTTTCACGATTGAATAGACGATCGGTAAAGAGGCTGAGTCAATCTCACCTGTCGGTAAATCAAACACTCGTGTTAGTTGTTCAGAGTCCATTCCGGGGCTTGAGTCCTCGATGGTTAGCTGCGTGTAAGTGCCGGGACGCGAACCACGATGCGTGAGTGAGAATTCCTGGTCGAGAGTGGCACGTTCAGTTTTGATGACGATCGAACCTCCAGTCGGCATAGCATTCTTACAAGCTAACAGGATGCTGAGAATTAGTTGATCAATTCTGCACCGGTCGATGTAAATGGGAGGAACGTCAGTTGATGGAAGGAAGTGAATGTGTATCGTGCTGCCGAGAAGAGTCCTGGCAATAGGGAGAGTCTCGTTGATTGCAACGTTTAGATCTAAAGTGTGCGTATTGAGGGGCGGTTGACGGGCATAGTGTCGTAGCGTCTTGGTAAATTCAGCCATCTCGCGAATCTTACGAATTACGTCACGAATCTCAGGGAGGCCACTATCCTGAAGTGAAGCGCATCGTTCTGGTGTTGGAGAATTTACTAGGTCGTTCAAAACGTCGTGCACGAGTTCTGCATTCATCATAGTAGAGGTGAACGAATTGCTTAGGTCGTGCGTGATCCTTAGTGTCAAATTACCAATAAATTGTTCATAGATAGTTGCGGTCGTGTGATCGTACATTTGAGAAGACCATAGTGGGGTGACGATCACTAGAGCTGTCGGACGAGGTGTGAATTCGGCCAAGTAGGCAAGGTCAGACAGCGGAATAACGGTAGCGGTGTACTTCAGTGCATGAATTGTGGCAGGTAGAGTAATGAGAGTTCCACTCTCTGAAGTGGCTTGGGATCGATCGTTTAGAGAGAGAATTGTAGAAATAGGGTTACCGATGAGATCGGATTCGGGAAGGCCGGTCGTTGTTTGAGCAGCATTATTCGCAACGATTATTTGGTCCGACAGATCAACGATGAAGACTGGTTCAGAAAGCAAATCAATTGCTGGTCGCAATGTGGAGTCGGAAAAATCGATCGAGTTCTTGCGTGATCTCCTTTTCATGTCGGTTGCCATACGTAATCTCAGGGTTGAATGACGTTAATTGGTATTTTAAGAGTGGATGAGGTTCGACCACTTTTGAAGAGACAATTCAACCGTTCCGCCTTTGGGAGTAAGGCGGTTAGTCTTGTCTTGTGGTGACTCTCACCCTTCTCGCTATACCAGCGTCTGGGCCGAAGGGCGCAGTTTGTCTGGTTGGAGTTTAAACGGTCGTTATGGTAGGGTCAAACAACTTTTATGGCTGGTTCATTGGAAATCAAGCAATCAAGTGAGCGAGTGTGCGATGGTTTTCGGAAGACTCAGGATCTTGCGAACGGCCTGTAGGAGCTGACTACCTGTAAACGGTTTTGTAAGGAGGTTGACGCCATCGATCAGAAACTCGGGATCAGTAATGACGTCTTGAGAATAGCCACTAATGAAAAGTACGTGGACTGTGCCTGAGATTTGAAGAGCTAAATCATGACCATTCATTTGGGGCATCTTGACGTCGGTGATTAGTAACTGAACCTGGTCTCCGTGTTCTCTAAGTAACTCAAGAGCGTGTACGCCGTTGAAGGCCTCGAGTACCGTGTATCCGGCATGAGTGAGTGAGTTCTTGACTACCTGGCGTACGGGTTCATCGTCTTCGGCAATTAGGATCGTTTGCGTGCCGTGCACTGCTTGAATGGTTTCGGGTGCGGTTTCGATAATTGTCTCGGAAATGTCGCCTTTTGCGACGGGAAATTGGATTTGGAAAGTGGATCCCTCTCCTTCTTTGCTCAATACCGAAATTGAGCCGCCTGATTGCTGGACGTACCCGACAGTAGTGGATAAGCCGAGTCCCGTCCCTTCCGGCTTGGTCGTGAAAAATGGATCGAAAACGTGTTTCTGTGTTTCGGGACTCATGCCTATACCGGTGTCGGTAATCAAGAGTTGGACTTGAGCATTGTTCTTGTGTTTCTTTGCTTGCTTCCGGCCGGGATAGACAATCGATGTTTCAATAGTAATGGTGCCGCCATCTGGCATCGCCTGTCGGGCGTTCACCGCGAGATTTATTATTATCTGTTCAAGCTGATTTTTATCTGCCGTGATAAGCGGTAGATCGTCTTCTAGCTTGCAGACGATTGAAATGTCCTCCCCGATCGTACGGGTAATGAGGTCCATGATCTGGGTGATAACGGTATTTACGTTAAGATTGATAGGCTGCAGCACCTGTTTTCGACTGTAGGCAAGGAGTTGTTCGGTAAGTTTCGCGGCTCGCCTGCCGGCTCCCAGGATATCGAGTACGTGTTTACATAACGGACTTGATTCTCCGAGGGCACGTTGTAGCTCCTCACAGCCGCCGTAGATAGCTGTGAGCAGGTTTCTAATGTCATGGGCAACGCCTCCAGCGAGTAGTCCGACAGCCTCCATCTTCTGAGCTCGTTCTAGTTGTAGTAACTTCTCCTCCGCTTCTTTGCGCGCGCGAATGTCGCGAGCTATGCCCTGTACCCCAACCGGTTTGCCGTTCTTAATGATTAGCTGCGAGTTGACCTCGAACGGGATCATGGTTCCATCTTTCGCTTTGATGGATACCGCGTAAACGGTGTTAGTGGCTTCTCCCTTGAGCTTTTTCCGAAGCATGCTGTGAG
>DAIOGT010000163.1:0-11051 GCA_036745095.1 Pyrinomonadaceae bacterium | reverse complement strand
TGAAAAACCACTGTTTGGTCGTGAAGTAGTTATGCTCGAGCTGCCAGTTTGACGATGGACCAGTCCAGTTTGATGAACCGAAAATCGTCATCCCCTGACCATAAAGAAGTACCGACTTCTGGTGGTTCAGACCGAGGTGCTTTCGCATCTTGATCTGCACGCCCGCGTTGTACATGCGGTCGACGTTCCATGAATCCCACTGCCTTGCGGGGTTGCGATACTCATCAGGCTCGTGAATCAGGCGCACGGGAATGCCGCGCTTCACGGCGTTGATCGTCACATCGCTGAACCCCTGGTTCGTAATGCGATACATGATCACGTCGATCTTCTGAGTTTCGGCGTTGAAGCGTTGCTGGGTGCGCGTGAGAAAGTCCTGCGTCCAGTCCTGCGAAGGCGGAAAATTCAGCTCGGGATCGATCGGGAATGTCGGATATTTGCGCGCGAGCTGCTGGTTAGTAATATTCCCGAAGTTTCCGTAATCGATTATGTTGGTCCAAACGTCGTCGTACTTCGTCTTAAAACTCTGGATCAGTGACGGATCGTCGGTAAAGTAGATTGCTTCGTCCATGTAGTTGACGTATGGAGAGTCAGGGACGAAGAAGTTTCCTGAATAATTGGCGCCACTGAATTCGAGCTTGCCCTGTCCGACGAACAGCATCATCTTCCAGTGGACTATGCCGTCGCCCAGCTTGTAACGCATGGGAATGCCGGCGTCCTTCAGCATCGCAAGCACGGCTTCGTTCCCGGCGTACGTCGGGTTCGCGCGCGGATCGACAATCACTCGCACCGGCACACCAGCGTTGAATTTATTGATGAGCTTGCTGGCGTACGATGAATCCTGCATGAACCAGAAGGCGACGTCGATTCCCTGTGTTTCGTTGTCGATGAGTTGCCATAGAGGGGTGCGGCAATCTTCGAACGCGGAGTCGCACAGCCGCTCTTGAGCCTGGGCAGTGGCGACGGGAAATAGGATAGCGGCCAGAACGAACGTTATTAATAGCCTGGGAGTTGACATGATTCCTACTTTTTACCGACTAAAAAGTGTTAGTAGCTCGAACAGGTTTAAAGGTTCGCAAGCGACAGACGCATAATTGGAGCTTTTAGCGTCCAGAACCCATTTGGTTTCAACTAATAACGCGCAAAGCAAACCCACTTTGGTCCACCCCAGGGAGAAGGGGAGACGCTGGAGTTTGCTGAACCTGCCGATGTCCTGAAGATTACAGCAAAAATCACACCGCGACGAATCACTGGAAAGTAGAGCCAACTTGACTTAGGACTGTCTCATATCAGGACAAGCGTCTAATTTCTGGAACGGAAAAGTACATATGCCTTTTATAAGAAGGCTACGCCTTGGTTTACGTGGGGTTTGGCTTCCCGTGTGCTAAAGTTTCGCTGAATTTGCTGTCATGAAGTTTTCTGTCGTTATAGCCACTTACAACCGCGCCGAGGAGCTCGCAAAAACGCTCGACTCCATGAGCAAGCTTCAGGTTGCGGACCCGTGGGAAGTCCTGATTGTCGATAACAACTCTTCCGACAACACGAAAGAAGTCGTTCTCAAGGCTGTCGAAAACTTCCCTGTCCCGCTTCACTACCTCTTCGAACGTGAACAAGGCCGCTCCGCCGCACTAAACACCGGCATCCGCGCAGCCCAGGGCGAAATCATCGCCACCACTGACGACGACGTGCGACTCGAACCGGACTGGCTCACAAACGCTGAGCGCGCGCTTCAAACTCTGAACTGCGATTATCTGGGCGGCAAAGCACTCCCCATCTGGTCGGGAAAACGCCCTTCGTGGATCCCTGAAGGCAGAAGCATTCACTGGGCAGTCATCGCTTTACTCGATTATGGGCCGAAACCGTTGCCCCTTGGCGATTACGTCGCGATCGGCGTGAACATGGTTTTTCGACGCGAAGCATTCGAGCGGGCAGGGCTGTGGGACAACGCATACGGTCGCAAAGCAGGAACCTTGCTGGGACAGGAAGTGCGCGAGTGGTGTCAACGCGCGCGCGCGGCGGACCTGAAAGGCTTTTATTCACCCGATCTCGTTGTGCATCACGTCATACCAACCGATCGTCTGACAAAGAAATACTTCCGTAGCTGGTTTTACTGGCATGGCATCAGTCGCGCGCTCCTTTACAAAACCAAAGGGCTCGACATGGAATCGCCTGAAAGCACCGAGCTGGATTTCTCCGCGGTGCCGCATATCGCAGGCATTCCGCGTTATATGTTTCGCACATATCTTCAGGCGTTTCTGAAAATGATCTCGGCGTCTGTGCGCCGCGATGAGGTTACGGCGTTTGAAAATGAGTTGGGTCTCTGGTTCTTTGCGGGTGTTGTGAAAGAAAGGTGGAAGGACCGGCGGCAGCCAATCCCGCGCAGGAGTTTGGTCACACTTCAGGACAACTGAGAGCACGCTACGTCTAATATGAAAGCAATCATACTTGCGGCCGGCAAAGGAACACGCCTGAATGATGTCGATCTGAAGCCGAAATGCCTTTTCGAGGTTGGCGGCGAAACACTGCTGGCGCGTCAGATCGCGGCGCTGCGTGAGTTGCAAGTCAACGACATCGTCATCGTGCTCGGTTTCGAAGCAGAACGAATACGCCGGCTTTACGAGCACACCGCGTCGTTCGTCATCAACTCGCGTTTTGAAGAAACGAGCAGCATGTACTCTTTGTGGCTCGCGCGAGACCATCTCGCCGATGGGTTTGTAGTGCTGAACTGCGATGTGCTGTTTCACCCGCAATTGCTCGAGCGACTGTTGAGGTCGCCGTTTGAGGATGCCCTCCTCGTTGATCTGGTTGATAAGAACAACAATCATCTCGGTGACGAAGAGATGAAGGTTAAGATCAGCGACGGCCGCGTCGTCGATATTCGCAAAGATCTCGATCCGGCTGAAGCTGACGGTGAGAATGTCGGGATTGTTAAGTTCAGCGCGAGTGGAGCACGCCGGCTTGTCGAAGAAATGGATGCGCTGATCTCGCGCGGACAGTTAAAAGACTGGGCGCCGCGCGCGTTTCGCGAGTTTGCTACGCGCTTTCCGTTGCACGCCATCAGTACCGAAGAATATCCCTGGATCGAGATCGACTTTCCCGAAGATTATCGCAGAGCAAAAGAGGAAGTGTTCCCGCAGATCAACGCGATGGCTGAGTCATGATCTCACGTAACTACATTGAGTGGTTGCGTGGACTGGACAAGCGTTGGCAACGAAGTCGCGGTGGTGAACGACGGCAAATTCTCGTGGATGGCAGGACGGCGATGAATTATGCGACGGTCGCGCCCATCGTCGAGCGACTGCAAAAAGATCCGCGCGTTAACGTCTTCTTTACTGCGAGCGAAAGCCCGCACCTTCTCAAAGAAATCTACGCTGACGCCCGCCCGCCTCATCAGTTAGTAAAACCAAAAACCGCGGCGTTAATGCACTTCGACTCGTATCTGACGGCCGATTTTTTGTGGGCCAGACTGCCGCGCGGCACGCGTCGCGTACAGACTTTTCATGGTGTGGCCGGCAAGTATCGAACCGTTTATGATTCGCCGGGCGATTCGATGCGTGGCTGGTACAGGCTGTTCTTTATCAACAAACGACGGCTGCAAAACTTTATCGACACGGGAGCCATTGATGCGGATAGTCCGGCGATCCGTTTGATCGGAATGCCGCGATTGGATTGTCTGGTGGATGGATCGCTCGATCGAAATCAGATCCTGAGCTCGCTCGGCATCGATCCGTCGCGTAAGACTGTTTTGTATGCGCCGACGTGGTCCAGGTATTCGTCCGTGGCGACGATGGGTGAGGACATTGTGAAGAGACTGGGCGCTGCCGGTTATGCAGTGATCGTCAAGCTTCACGATCGTTCACGCCAGGCTGACGATTATCATTCGGGTGGTGTCGATTGGGGCGCGCGATTGGAGCCGCTCTTGAAAGAGAGTGGCGGCGTGTTGGCGACGGGCAGTAATTCTTCCTCATACCTGATGGCGGGCGATGTTTTGATCACGGATCACAGCTCGGTTGGGTTTGAGTACTTGTTGCTCGATCGGCCGCTGATCAGGATTCACGTGCCGGAGTTGCTGGAGAAAACCGATATCGAGCCGGTTTACGTGCAACTCATGTCGGAGGCTGCGACGAGTGTCAACGATATCGATCAACTAGTTGCGGCGGTCGACGCAGCGTTCGCCGATCCGAAAGCTAAATCAGCGTCACGAACATTTGTTGCGGGCGAGATGTTCTATCAACCCGGCGGCGCCACGGCCCGCGCCGTCGCGGAGATGTACGACGTGATCGAGCTCGATCAAAAGAGAGCTGATAAGGGTTGAGTTCCTTTACGAAAAAAATAAAGAAGCTCAAGGGCTTGAGAATGGATGAGATCAGCGTGCGCGTGGCGCAGCAGGTCGCGATCCTGTCCGAGCGCGGTGGCTGGTCCAGGCAAGCGAGCCTGCCGAGTGATGAGCAAGTGCTCAAGCTAATGCACGCGCGTTGGCAGTCGACGGAAGCACTGGTGCAACACCTGCGCACGCGTGTGGAGCCGCAGTTTTTTGTATCTTTTGCGGCGAGGACAGAAACGTTGTCGGAGTTTCGCCGTCGCTGGCCCGGCGCAGAACGAGAGATCCTCAACGCCGCCGATCGTATCTCCGCAGGCACATTCAACCTGCTCGGGTTACAAAATCTGGATCTCGGCAGAGAGATCGACTGGCACCTCGAACCACGGTCCGGCAAACGCACGCCACTTCGTCACTGGAGCCTGCTCAATTACCTCGACGCGCAACTCGCGGGCGACAAAAAGATCACGTGGGAATTGAATCGTCACCAGTACTTCACCACGCTCGGTCGCGCCTACTGGTTTACGGGTGACGAGCGTTATGCGGAAGTCTTTGTCTCACACCTCAACTCGTGGATGGACCACAACCCACCGAAACTCGGCATCAACTGGGCCAGCAGCCTCGAGATCGCGTTTCGCTCAATCTCCTGGCTCTGGGCGCTTCAGTTTTTCAAAGAGTCGCCATCGCTGACGGACGATGTTTGCGTGCGGATGCTGAAGTTTCTTTACCTCAACGCGCTGCACCTCGAGACGTTTCTCTCAACCTACTTCAGTCCCAACACACACCTGACCGGCGAGGCGCTCGGACTTTTTTACCTCGGACTGCTTTTGCCTGAGTTTCGCGACGCGGAACGATGGCGCGCGCTCGGTTTGGAGATCCTCGTCGCACAGCTGCCGCGACACGTCCAGCCTGATGGCGTGTATTTCGAACAGTCGAGCTACTACCATCGCTATACCACCGATTTTTACATTCATCTCGCGGTGCTGCTACAGGTGAATAGACTGACGCTGCCGCGCGAGCTGAAACCACGACTCGAGTTGTTGTTGGACCATCTGATGTATATCACGCGGCCCGATGGCACGACTCCACTCTTCGGAGACGACGATGGCGGTCGTCTCGTCATGCTCGACACTCGGCCCGCGAACGACTTTCGTTCGGTGTTATCGACGGGTGCGGCGCTCTTCAATCGTCCCGATTACAAGTTCGTGTCGGGTGGCGCCGCAGAAGAGACACTGTGGCTACTCGGCGCCGAAGGTTTGCGCAGTTTCGATCAGCTCGACGCACAGCCGCCGCAAAAAGAGTCTGTCGAGTTTGCAAACGGCGGTTACTACGTGATGCGTGACGGTTGGTCAAGCACGTCAAATTATCTCCTCTTCGACTGCGGTCCACACGGCATGGCGAACTGCGGGCACGCTCATGCGGATGCGCTCGCGATCGACGTCGCAGCGCATGGCCGCACGCTGCTTGTCGATCCAGGCACGTTCACTTACACGGGCGCGAAAGACGTCCGCGACTGGTTTCGAAGCTCAGCCGCGCACAACACACTCACGGTCGATCGGCAGTCGTCGTCTATTCCCGGCGATACGTTTTCCTGGCAGTCGATCACGTCGTGCGAGCGTCTCGCGTGGATCGACCAACCGCGATTCACATTCGTCGCGGGAAGACATCGGGGGTTCGAGCAGTTATCCCCGCCAGGCATCCACACGCGCAGCATTCTGTTTCTCAAAGGTGACTACTGGATCGTGCGCGACCGGATTGAGTTAAGCGGGAAGCATCAGGTAGACCTCTGGTTTCACTTCGAACCGGGCACGTCGCCGGCGGTACGCGATTACGACTCAGGTCAGTCCGTACACGAAAATAGTGCGAAAATCGTGAGTTTTGCGCCCGGAGCGCGCTGGACAAAGGAAGACGGCTGGGTTTCGCACTGTTATGGAGAGAGAGTGCCGGCCCCGGTGTGCGTTTTCACCGCTTCGGCGGAGGGCGCGTTTGAAATCGTCACGTTTCTGCTTCCGGGCGGAGCGGACGCAATGGTTGGAGAGATCGAGGTTTCCGGCGGGCGCGGGTTCGAGATCCGGTCGGAACATTCCCGTGACCTCTTGGTCGTAAAAGAAACCGGCAATGCGGGAGAGGCGCGCACGTCGTCTCTGATTTCAGATTTCGAGTACACTTGGCTGAGATTAGAGGGTGCTGATTCAGGTCCGAGGGAAGTGCTCGTTTTGGGCGGCCGAAAGCTCGAGTTCGCCGGACAAAACATCGTCGCGTCGACCGAACGGATCGAATACTCGTTTGTGAATAAATATGTGCGGAATTAATGGTATTGCGTTTTCCAGCCGGTCGCGCCGTCGTGTTGACGCAACTGCGCTGAAAGCGATGCGCGATGTGATCACTCATCGCGGCCCCGACGATGAGGGAATCTACATCGACGAGAACGTCGGCCTCGGCCACCGTCGCCTGAGCATCGTTGACGTCGCTGCCGGTCATCAACCGATGACCAACGAAGACGGTTCGCTGTACATCATCTACAACGGCGAGGTCTACAACCACGCCGATTATCGCGACGAACTCGAATCTCGCGGTCATATCTATCGCACGCACTGCGATACCGAAACAATCCTGCATCTCTACGAAGACTACGGCGACGCGTGTGTCGAACACCTGCGTGGGATGTTTGCTTTCGCGATCTGGGACCGCAACAAGCGTGAGTTGTTCATCGCGCGCGATCGTCTCGGTGTCAAACCGCTTTACTACGTTCATACAGACGATGGCTCGCTCTACTTCGCGTCAGAGATCAAGGCGCTGCTCGAAGCACGCGCAATAAAACCAGAGCTAAACTTCCGAGCGTTCTCCGATTACCTCGCGAATCACGCAACGTCTGGGGAAGAGACTCTCTTTGTCGGCGTAAAACGGCTGATGCCGGGTCACACGCTCACCTGGTGCGATGGCGAAATAAAAATCAAAAAGTACTGGGACGTCAGCTTTGAAAAAGTCGGCGCCGATGGACGTAGCGACAAGGATTACATCGCCGAGTGGAGCGAACTGTTTCGCAAGTCAGTAGAACTACGACTGATGGCAGACGTTCCGCTGGGAATGTTTTTGTCAGGCGGCATCGACTCATCGGCCATCGCCGCGGTGATGAGCACGCTCGTCAATGAGCCGATCAAGACGTTCTCCGTTGCTTTCAAAGAACGCGAAGCGAATGAACTCGAATACGCGCGACTTGTCGCACGCGCTTACAACACGGACCATCACGAAGTCGTCGTCAGCCCGGAAGATTTCTTTGCGGCTTTGCCCGATTTGATCTGGCACGAAGATGAGCCGCTTGCGCATCCTTCGAGTGTCGCACTTTACTTCGTGTCGCGGCTCGCGGCGCAACACGTCAAAGTCGTGCTGACGGGTGAAGGCAGTGACGAGCTTATGGCTGGTTACGCTCGCTATCGTAAAACGATCCTGAACCTCGCGGTCGGCGAACGCTATCACCGCATGGTTCCAGCGGGCGTTCGCGATCTGATTCGTGGCCAAATCGCGGGCATGTCCGCGTCGAAGCTGCGCGCGAAACTCAGTCGCACTTTCCTGAGCCTCTCGGCGGATATCGAGAGCATCTACTTCGACAATTTCGCGGTCTTTCCGCGTTCAGCTCAGCAGCAACTACTGACACGCGACACGGTCGATCGCATCCACGGCATCGATCCGTACGCGGGCGTGCGGCGTGTGCTTTCTGAAACGGACGCCGAGTCGCTGCTCGATCGCCTGCTCTACGCCGACATCAAAACCTACCTGCACGAATTGCTGATGAAGCAGGACCAGATGAGCATGGCGGCGTCGCTGGAGAGCCGGGTGCCGTTTCTCGATCACAAGCTCGTTGAATTCACTTCGAGTCTTCCGGAACGATTGAAGCTGCGTCGTTGGACCACGAAGTACGTTCTGCGCCAGAGTATGAAGGGTGTGTTGCCGGAACAAATTCTGACGCGACCAAAGATGGGTTTCCCGGTGCCCATCGGCGCGTGGTTCCGTGGCGCGTATGCTCCCGTGTTGGACGAATACGTGCTTGGCAGTCGCGCGCTGGAGCGAGGAATTTTCAATGCCGATACGGTGCGCACGCTCGTGAACGAGCACAAGGGTGGCGTTGCAAATCACTCGGAAAGGCTTTGGTCGCTCGTGAATCTCGAGATGTGGTTTCGTCGCTTTATCGACGGCGAAGTCGCGGCGAAGAGTTTTGAAAATGTTGACGAAGGCGTGCTCGCAACCGCGCGAGCTTAGAAGAGAGCAATGGGTATTATCGGAGGAACGCTCGGTTACAACATTCTGCGCCGGATCAGTGTCGACGGCGAAACTGGTTATTGCGACGGAAGCGCGTATCAGGGCATCAGCAAGATCGAGAAACTGCTCGGCGAAAACATCTGGCGCGATACCAAAGACAAAGTCGTGATCGACTTCGGCTGCGGCGACGGTGAAGATGCAGTTGAAGTAGCCGCGCGCGGAGCTAAGAAAGTCATCGGCGTCGATATACGCGAACGCGCTCTCGCGAATGCGCGGAACCTCGCGGCTGCACGTGGTGTTGCGGATCGCTGCACGTTCACGACCAAGACCGACGAGAAGGCGGACGTGATCTTGTCGCTCGATGCTTTCGAGCATTTCGATGACCCTGCTGAGATTTTGAGAATCATGCGCAGGTTGTTAAAGGACGACGGCTGCGTGATCGCGGCGTTTGGTCCAACCTGGTATCACCCGCTCGGTGGCCATCTGTTTTCGCCGTTTCCGTGGGCGCACCTGCTGTTTACCGAGAAGTCGTTGATTCGCTGGCGTTCCGATTTCAAGACTGACGGCGCGACACGATTCCGCGAAGCGGAAGGCGGGCTGAATCAGATGACGATTCGACGGTTCGAGGCGCTCATTCGCGAGAGTGATTTCAAGTTTGCGGCGTTTGAGCCGGTGCCGATTCGAAAGATACAGATGCTGGCGAATAGATTGACGAGGGAGTTCACGACAGCGATTGTGCGGTGCAAGCTAGTGCCGCGCTGATCGGTACCTAAGATGCGGATTTTGTGGCTCAAAACTGAATTGCTTCATCCCGTAGATAAGGGCGGGAAGATTCGCACTTACAACATGCTCAAAGAGCTGAAGCGCGAGCACCACGTCACGTACCTGACGCTCGACGACGGCTCAGCGAGTGACGAGGATCGCAGGAACGCGCTGGAGTATTGCCACGAGCTCGTTTGCGTTCCGCACGCGCGCCGCGAAAAGTTCACGCCCGGTTTTTACGTTGAGCTGTTTTTGAATCTCGTGTCGCAGCTTCCGTACGCGATCAAGAAATACGAGTCGCGCGCGATGCGACGTGAGATCGTTGAGCGTGAGCGGCAAGACGCGTTCGACCTGCTCGTCTGTGACTTCCTGGCGCCTGCTGCGAACGTGCCTGCGGAAGTGGCAACGCCCGCGGTCCTGTTTCAGCACAACGTGGAGGCGATGATCTGGAAGCGCCACTACGAAGTGCAAACGAACCCCGTCAAAAAGGCTTACTTGTACGGACAGTGGAAGAAAATGCGGCGGTTCGAGCGGGAGATGTGCAGTCGTTTTGACAGTGTGATTGCAGTCTCGGCGGACGATCGCGAGCAGATGAAGCACGAGTACGGAGCTGAGGCCGTGTTTGATGTGCCGACAGGAGTTGATACCGATTTCTTTCGGCCGAGCGGCAGTGTCAAACCCGTGGCGCACAGTCTCGTGTTTACGGGATCGATGGATTGGCTGCCGAACGATGATGCGATTCGCTATTTCACGCGCGAGATCATGCCGCTGATCAAGAGCAGAGTCCCGGATGTGACGTTGACGGTTGTGGGCAGGAATCCAGCCCCAGCGCTCGTCGATCTCAGTAAAGAAGATTCGTCATTGATCATCACTGGGCGCGTGGACGACGTAAGACCTTACATGGACCAGGCTGCTGCTTACATCGTGCCTTTGCGGATCGGTGGTGGCACGCGACTCAAGATTTACGAAGCGATGGCGATGGAGAAGGCTGTTATCTCGACGACGATTGGCGCCGAAGGATTGCCGCTTACGAATGGTGTCGAGCTACTGCTTGCGGATGAGCCGGCGACGTTTGCTGATGCAGTGGTTCGCGTGTTGATGGAAGAGGATTATGCAGCCGAGTTGGGCCGGAGAGCTGCGGCTGTGGTGCGAGAGAATTTTGGGTGGAAACAGGTTACAGACCGCTTTGTCTCGTTATGCTCAAACACGAAAAACGAACCGCAGATGAACGCAGATAAACGCAGATCTGCGGTATCCGCGTTAATCCGCGGCTAAAATTTCTTAAGAGGACGTTTGATGAGGATAAGTATCTTTGGTATCGGGTATGTTGGCTGTGTATCCGCGGCGTGCTTTGCTCACGCCGGACACGACGTCATCGGCGTCGACGTCAATCCCACCAAAGTCGGCATCATCAACAACGGCAAGAGCCCGATCGTCGAGCCGCAAATGAACGAGCTCATCCACGACGTCGTGAAGTCGGGCAAACTGCGCGCGACCACCGATTCGATGGAAGCCGTGAAAGCGTCCGACATCTCGCTCGTATGCGTCGGCACGCCGAGCAAGCCAAACGGCAGCCTCGACCTCGGACACGTCGCGCGCGTTTGTGAAGAGATCGGCGCGGCGCTCGCAACCAAAGACACACATCACACAGTTGTGATTCGTAGCACGATGCTGCCTGGCAGTATTGAAACCGTGGCCCAGCCCGCACTCGAAAAAA
>DAIOGT010000162.1:0-11142 GCA_036745095.1 Pyrinomonadaceae bacterium | reverse complement strand
AGCCCGCTCAAAACTTGAGCGAGTAAGCTCGGGCTAAGCTTCGCCGCTCAACCAGAACACGAAACCATCTCGGTCAGCCGCATCCCATCACCTCCTTTGCTTCGTTGAATGTTGTAAAGCAGCGCAATCCTGTCAAATGCTTTGATTTCTTGCAAACCTAGCACTATAACGACACTGATGCCAAAACGAATTATCCGCATTGGTCCTGCCGGCTGGTCTTACAAAGACTGGGAAGGTGTGGTGTACCCGCAAAAGCCGGGAAAGTCGTTTGATCCACTTGAATATCTCGCCCGATTTTTTAATACGATCGAAGTCAACAGCAGCTTCTACCGGCCGCCAGCAGCGTCAACAACTAAAGCGTGGGCGACGCGAGTCGCAGGGAACAAGGAGTTTATGTTCACGGCGAAGTTGCATCGCCTGTTCACGCATGAGCGCGGCAAAGCGACTAAGAAAGACGAAAAGGAATTTCGCCAGGGAATTGACGTGCTGGCGAAGGTCGGCAAACTCGGATCGATCCTGCTCCAGTTTCCGTGGTCGTTCAAAAACACGCCGGACGATCGAGTCTATCTCGCGAAATTGCTGGAGCAGTTTTCGGACTATCCACTGGTGCTTGAAGTGCGTCACACGTCATGGAACACGGCGGAAGTTTACGAATGGATTGAGGAGCGCGGCGTCGGAATCTGCAATATCGATCAGCCAGTGTTTGCTAAATCGATACGTCCAGCAGCTTTAACAACGTCTCCCGTGGGATACGTGAGGCTACATGGGAGAAACTACAAAGACTGGTTTCGGGAAAAAGCTCCGCGTGATGAACGTTACAACTATTTGTATTCGCTTGATGAGCTGGATCCGTGGCTGGTTCGTATCAAGGAAGTTGCAAAGCAGACTCGAGAGACCTACGTGATCACAAACAATCACTTCCGTGGGCAGGCGGTTGTGAACGCTCTCGAAATCAAAGCTGCACTGGAAGAGGAACTTGTTCCTGCGCCCGAGCCTCTTTTCAAGATTTATCCGCGTTTGCGTGATTCGGCAACGCCTGACGACGACGTAAACTCCTCGTTGCTGTTTGAGTGACGTCTCAGGCTCGTCTTCGTGTTTTATTACTTCCCATCGAAACAATCACGTCAAATTCATCCTTCGTCAACGGCATCACTGACAGTTGCGACTGACGGATCAACGGTAGTTGGCTAAGACGCTTATCGTAACGAATCGCCGCGAGCTGAACAGAACTCGCCAGAGGCTTGACCGGTTTCAGATCAACTGCAACCCACTGCGGATCGTCAGCCGTCGGATCTGGATAGGCGCCTTTTACAACTTCGGCCAAGCCAACTACTTCTTTTCCCTTCCCCGAGTGATAAAAGAGGACTTTGTCGCCCGGTTTCATCGCGCGCAGGTTATTTCGCGCCTGATAGTTTCGCACGCCGGACCAGTCGGTACGTCCATCTCTGATGAAGTCGTCCCACGAGTAAGTCTCGGGCTCCTGCTTCACCATCCAGTAGTTGTGCTTGTGTTTCGTTGAAGCTTTCATGAAAGTGACCTTGATCCTCTACAATTCGGATTTAGACCAACAACAAAGGACAAACGATGCTCAAAGAGGGATCCACTGCACCTGCATTTAAAACCAAAGACGCCAACGGCGAAACTGTAAGCTTGAAGGATCTGCGCGGACAGAAGGTAGTACTCTACTTCTATCCAAAAGACGACACGCCGGGTTGTACCAAAGAGGCCTGCTCGTTTCGTGATTCCTTTTCTCAGTTCAAGAAGAAGGGTATCGCTGTGTTAGGTGTTTCGCCAGACAGCGAAGCGTCTCACCAAAAGTTCGTTACCAAGTACAAGCTCCCATTCACACTACTAGCCGATACGGATCGATCGATCGCGGAGGCCTATGGTGTTTGGGGAGAGAAGAAGTTCATGGGACGAACGTACATGGGTGTTCATCGGACGACCTTTTTGATCGATGAGAAGGGTAAGATCAAAAAGATCTTCGAGAAGGTAAAGCCCGAAGAGCACGCCAGTGAGGTGCTCGAGGCATTCGCTGACTGAATAAGGTGTCGTCCCGCCTTTTCCGATTGCCGGTTTGAGGAAACGCGACTGGCAATCGGACAGCTCGACACGGAGGCTAGGCTGCCACCCAGCCTCCGATTTTTTCGGGTTCACCCTCAGGGTTCCTTCCAGGCATCAGTCCCGGCAAACAGCTAAACGAGCTCGGCACGTCGCGTTTGCGCGCGGGAAGACGCGGACCATCATCTACAGTAGCCGTCTCCCCTGTTTCGTTAAGGAAATAGAGCCGGGTGTTATCGACGACGCGTGTCCTGATCTCGTGGGTCCAAAGCAAAAGGTTAGCTAACGCGTCTCCAATTTCATCCTTGCCGAGCTTCGTTTCCTGAGCGATCTCCCGCTGGGTTCGCGAGCCTCGCCGAATCGCATCACGCACACGCTCGACCGGAGACAACTTGCTCATCGCCTTGGCGTGATAGTGACCGTTGCTGGACGAATCACTTGACAGCAACTCCGCGATATCAACTTGTTGAGAAATATATTTCTTGCGAGCACTTTTATATTCCTTCAAAGCGCGACGGCTTTGAGTGACCTTTTGACGAATGCAACTCTTGCAGTAAAGATTGCGTCCATCTTTGCGCGCTCGACAAATTCCAAACTCAGTGATCGGAAGTTCTTTTGTACAGATAGGACAATTTTTGACTTGGGGAGATAAATGTATGTCGGCCATTTCCACAACTCCGCTGGGCATCAAGACTTTGCTTGCAATCCGTAATCGGACAACACTACACCCTCATCCGGTACTTAATTCCTCCGGCAAAGGTATCGATTTGGGGGTTATTTTTTTGGCGAAGATCCCTCTGGGCGATCGCCTAGATTGCCTTGCGTAACTTCCGCACTGTTACGCCCCACACTTACCTGACTTCTTTCCGTTGAAGGTCTCCGGGCCATTGCGAGAAGATGAGATCTAGTAAACCTTCAAACGATCATCCAACAGGCCGCTGATCCAAGTTTGTATAATGGCAATCAATTGTTCAGCAAGGGAATCGCATTATAGTGAACGACATTATTTTTGCAACATCTTTTTCAGATTTGTTGCGAACGGAATTTAGATGCTGATTTCGCCGATCGATCATCACATTCAACATTACTTTCTAGAGAGGCAAACGTCTCTTGAATGAGAGGATACGTGATCGCATGACTCTCACCACGCGAATTCTTGTTGTGTCTTAATTGTTGCGAATGCGATCGACAGAGGTTCGAATTCATTCGAAAATTCGAGTTTTTTAAAACCGTTCGCCGAATGTTTGGCGCAACAACTTCGTACTTAATTTTCATGGTCCTACCATTAGTAGCGCGAGTGTAAAACAGATGGACCAGCAGCGAAATCCGTTCTCGAACACGATCGTTCTCTTATGCTTAACACGTTCATACGTAAAGGTTTTTGCCTGCGCCGCTCACGTGTGCAAAGTGTTGTAAATGTGGTTTTGTAACAGCTTTGTAAAACTCGGGAGTATGATTTCCACAAAGATTTCCTCAGGATCTGTGGATAACTTTTTTTACGTCTGAAGCGACGATCGATCTTTGAGACGATACACAAACTTGAGTCCTGACCAGGTCTCATCGATTGCGCAAATCTTCACGTCAACCAGTCCCGCATCTAACCCGATTCTCTGCACACGATCAAAGGAAAGATCAGTGGCGACGCCTGAGCTCTTCTTCGGCCATGCGATCCAGATCATTCCATTGGCGCTCAGTAGCGCAGAGAACTTCGCAAAGTCTCGCGTTAACGCGCGCTCAGTCAAAACAAAAAATAAAATGATGTCGAGCGACTTCGTCGGACGCTTTATGAACTGAACGTTATCCGGTAGTTCTTTTAACTCGGATTGAAAGTTTTTCGGTGCATTGATCAATGCGATCCGTGATCCTTCTTTGATTCCAAGTTTCCTTGCTAAGGGTGTTCCAGAATATCCAGCCATGTTCGTTCACCAGAGTCCAAGAATTTTCCACCAGGTAAACCCCACAACACTCCAAACGGCGATTGTTATCAGAGAGGCAATGAGGCCAAGGGTCCACCAGGTTCTCTGTGACGTGTAGCCCGCGCCGAAGTAGATAGGTGCGGGCGTTGTGCCGTAATGAGTGAGCGATGCTGAAAGGTTTGAGAAGTAAGCGAGTGAAAGCACCGCTAAATAGGGTGGCGCCCCGGCTGCCAGGATGACGATAAGAAAAGGCGTAAACATCGCTGTCACGTGCGCCGTGATGCTCGCGAAAACGTAGTGCGCATAAAAGTAGATTAGAAGTAGTAAAGCGAGTGCTAGCCACCAGTTCCAACCGGCAGTCACACTCGCCGATGCTTCGGCAAATCGCTTGGTAATTCCGGTCTGACCCAAAGCCTCGGCCATGCGAACGAGTCCGCCATACCAGATGAACACGCCCCACGCCGCCCTTTCGCTGACGAGATCTTCCCAATCTAAAACGCCGCTAATCAGAAGCACGCTGATTCCAAGCAGTGCGACTGTGGCGTAGTCGATGCCATGCAGCCTATTGGTCATCCACATAATTGCGACGAGGAAAAATACGAGCAGCATCAGCCGTTCAGCCCAGTTCATCGGCCCCATGGCGCGCAGTTCTGCTGAAGCGAGATCACTCGCTGCCGGCGTGTGCTTTACCTGCGGAGGAAAGACGCGGTACAGCACCCACGGCACAAGCAAGAGACACAGAACACCGGGAACAATTGCAGCGAGGGCCCAACGCGCATAAGTGATCTCGATCGACGTTACTTCCTGCGCAAACCGGGCGATTATCGGATTTGACGCCTGCCCCGTCAGAAACATTGCGCAAACTATCACGTTGCACTGGTAAACGCTGGCCATCAGAAACGCCCCAAGACGTCTGGCTGTCGGCCCCGGGCGCGATTCATACGCCTCGGCAAGGCTCTTCGTAATCGGAAAAATAATACCGCCGGATCGAGCTCCGGTTGATGGAATTACCGTCGCCAGGACGGTTTCGGTTGAGGCGAGTGCGTACGCGAGTCCGAGAGAATGTTTTCCAATCGCCTTGATGAAGAGAAAAGCGATGCGTCGTCCGAGACCGGTCTTTATCATCCCGCGCGAGATGAAGAAAGCAGCGAGAACCAGCCAGACAAACGGATCTGCATAACCCCTTAAAGCTTCGTTTATCGGCAACACTCGAAAAAGTGGTAAAGCCGTGACACCTAATAAGACCATCGCGGCTCCGGGAATCGGACGCACGATCGACCCTGTGATAGTTGCGGCAAAGATCGCGAGCAAGCGCCACGATTGGGACGTGATTCCAGACGGAACTGGAATCAGCAAAATACCTGCGGCAACAAACAGCACGATTCCCCAACGGAGAAGTCTGCTTCGAAATCCAATTTTATCGGCGGGTTCGTTATCGGTATTGTCGAGAGGCTTCGATGGTTGTTCCACACAATCATCCTTCAAGCGGGCGACAGAAGAGCCACTGGATGTTATTCCTTCAGACGCTGCTTACTCAAGAGATTTTGAAGCTTCAAGCGTGTAAGGTAATGGCGAACCAAGCGACAATTAGAGGTATTCTAAAGAGCAAGGTCTCGAAATGGCGGAAAACTCAGACAAGGTTACAAATAAAGAGGTTTACCAAAACCGCAGACGATTTATACAGGCAGCGGTCATGGCAGGAACCGCTACGGCGACGACGCTGCTCTATCGGCGTCTAAATCCACCGCCCGCGCCACGGGTCGAGGGCGAAAGACTCGAGGAAGTCGCAAAAGCGCCCTCGGACGAAGCGATCAAAGCGGGCTTCGCTGTCAGCGACCAGATGACGCCTTTCGAAGCGATAACGAACTACAACAACTTCTATGAATTCGATACGTCCAAGAGTGGAGTTGCATACGCGGCGAAGGGGTTTGTCACGCGACCGTGGGCTGTAGCAGTGGAAGGTTTAGTAAATAAACCGAAAGTCTTTGATATCGATGAGTTGTTGAAGTTTCCACTCGAAGAACGCATTTACAGGTTGCGATGTGTCGAAGGCTGGTCGATGGTCATTCCGTGGATCGGTTTTCCGTTGCACAAACTCCTGGAAAGGGTCGAGCCAACTTCGCAGGCGCGTTATGTGGCGTTTCAAACACTGTTTGATCCCGCGAGGATGCCGAATCAGCGGACGGGCGTACTTGACTGGCCTTACGTCGAGGGACTTCGTTTGGACGAAGCAATGCACCCGCTCACGATCATGGCGACAGGCATGTATGACGAAACGTTGCCGCCGCAGGATGGCGCGCCGATCAGGCTGGTGGTGCCCTGGAAATATGGATTCAAGAGTATCAAGTCAGTAGTGAGGATAACTCTGGTTGCCGACGAACCGCCGGCAACCTGGAACATACAAACACCGCACGAATACGGTTTTTATTCGAACGTAAATCCGAACGTTCCGCATCCGCGATGGAGCCAGGCGACGGAACGAAGAATCGGTGAATACGGTCGCCGGAATACGCTGATGTTTAATGGCTATGCAGACCAGGTGGCGTACTTGTATGAGGGCATGGACCTGGTGAAGTACTTTTAATGGCTGATCTGCGTTTCGCAAAGATCGTCGTGTTCGTGAACGCTTTTGTTCCGCTCGTCCTTCTCCTGTGGGATCTTTACCATAAAAGAGCTGGTCCAAATCCACTTCAGTTTGCAACAACCACGACGGGAATGCTCACGCTGATATTTCTCAGTTTGACTGTTGCTATCACACCGTTGAGAAAGATTTTCGGCGTTAATTCGCTTGTAAAGCTGCGAAGGATATTTGGGCTGTTTGCGTTTTTCTATGGCTCACTTCACCTGCTCACTTATATCTGGTTCGACCGGCTGTTCAATCTCATCAGCGTGGGCCAGGACGTTGTGAGACGTCCATTCATCCTCGCAGGCATGATTGCTTTTGTGCTGATGGTGCCGCTGGCGATCACGTCAACCAACAAGATGGTAAAGCGGCTTGGAGGAAAGCGCTGGGCAAAACTGCATCGCCTCGTTTACCTGTCGGCAATCGCGGGCGTGATCCATTTCTGGATGTTGGTTAAGTCAGACATACGCTTGCCTCTTACGTTCGCGTTTATTCTGATATTTCTGCTTGGTTACCGGCTTCTAACGAGGTACGTTCCGGCCCGACAACACGATTCGAGTATTTTTCCGCGCGAGTAGTCGGCCGGTCAGTGTTTGTGCCGTCGTTTTTCGTCGTAGAAGAGAATACTGAAGGCGAGGATGAGACCCGCCGCAGCGGCTAGTAGAAAAAGAATCATCGCCAATCCGGGATATCCAAAGATTCGAAAGGACGTCTCGACGCGCATAAGCATAGCGGCGCCGACGATCAGAGCTGCAACCACCAGACCCAATGTTATCCGGTTAGCGACTTTTTGAAGTCCCTCCAAAACAACTTTCTCGTCTATCGCATCAACTTTGAAGCGAAGGTCGTTATTTCCTGCCGCATCGAGAATTCTGTTTACTCTATCCGGCAGTTTCTCAACAAACTCCTTTAAATCAACGACGCCGGACAAAAGATTATTTGGAGCAACACTCTTAAGAATGTTGCGTTGCAGGATCTCGTTCGCACGGTCGCGAATAATGACGTTGGGATCGAAGTTTGAATCGAGCGTGTACACGACGCGATCCAGGTTCATTAACGCCTTGGCGATCATCGTGAACTCAGCCGGCAAACGAAACCAACAGTCAGCGGAGATCCTCGTGATTTCCAGTGTGACTTTGCCGGCGTCGAGACGGCTCAGAACTGCGTCTGAATGGTCGGCCACGAGGTCGGTAATGCGGCGCTCGAAAGTCGTGCGATCAAAACCCTCTTTCGGTTCGCCCATCCGAATGGCGGCCTGAGAGGCCATCTCCCCTCGGCCTTCACTAATCGCCAGCAAAAGCCGTAACAGATTGTCCTGGAAGGTGCGCGTTACGCGGCCGACCATGCCCAAATCGAGCAACGCGATTCGATCGTCGTCAGTGAGGAAAACATTTCCCGGATGCGGATCGGCATGGAATATTCCGTCTACGAGGAATTGCTTGAGATAAGCGCTGAACAACTCGTCGGCAAGTAAACCGCCATCGATTTCCAGCAGCCGTAATGGATTGAGCGCTGTGATCTTTTTACCGGAAATAAATTCCATCGTCAGAACGCGGGTTGTAGTGAAGTCGTCGATTGGTTCGGGAACGACGATGTCTTCAAACTCGGAGAGGTTTTCCGCGATGGTGTGTAGATTATTCGCCTCGATGGTGAAGTCGAGTTCGCGCAGAAGGCTTTTGCGCAGATTGACGAGCATGTTGTCAAACTCGTAGCGCTTCCCAAGTTCTGTGTGCTCGTCGAGAAAGTGTGCGATTTCCCCCAATGCCTCGAGATCACCGACGATGAGGTCGCGAATGTCAGGTCGTTGAACCTTTACGACGACAGCGCGGCCGTTGCGCATGTAGGCGCGATGCACTTGCGACAAAGAGGCTGCGGCGAGTGGGGCTGGATCAAAATCAGCGAACGCTTTGGACAGTCTGACACCGAGTTCGCCTGAGACGATTCGTTCGACTTCTTCATACGGAAACGGTTCAATTTGGTCCTGTAATCGGGAAAGGGCATCAAGGTATGGACCGGGCATCAGATCGGCGCGCGTGGACAGCAATTGGCCCAGCTTGATAAAAGTAGGACCAAGCTTTTCAAGATCTTTTGCAAGGTCTTCGGCTGGAGCGATTTCAGATTCTGCTGCAATCTCGTCGGGCAGCACGCTGCCTTCAAGTCCCGCGGGGCTGACCAAATCGGAGCGTCCGTATTTGATCAGCAGCATCGCGACGTCTTTGTAACGCTTTAGCCGCTCGGGTTTTAATGAAACTACCATTGGGGAATCAGCGAAGTTGATTTATTGAATGGAACTGGTCTTTGGCGATCCTGCGGCACGATCGATTGCGGCTCGCAACCCCTCGGGACTCAGGACTTTTAGTTGTACTCCGTTAACAAAGATCGTCGGCGTGCTTCCAACCCCATACAACTCTCCGTCTTCGATGTCTTTCTTGATTTCAGCAGCGTGCGCGCCGCGGTCCAAAGCCGCGTCGAAACGTGCGCGGTCCAAGCCAATGTCACTCGCATACTTTTTCAGGGACGGGATATCGAGCGCTTTCTGATTCTTGAAAAGTAACGCAATGTACTCAAAATATTTGCCCTGAGCGTTTGCGGCATTCGCAGCCTCGGCTGCTTTGCGCGCGAACTCATGCTGGCTCAGAGGGAAATCTCGCACGACAAAGCGAACTCTGTTGCCGTAAGACTTCAGAGCCTCTTCGATCACGGGGTGCATAGCGGCGCATGCGGGGCACTGGAAATCAGTAAACTCGACAATTGTTATTGGGGCATTCGCTTCGCCCCGCGACGGATCGTCGTCGACACTGACGTTTTGAACGGGTTGAGGGGGTTCACTTATAAGCCAACGCAGGTCAGCACCCTTGCGAAGTTTGGCTGACAGGTCCTTTTCAAGGCGCTGCCGGGATTCGTTTTGTAGATACATCGCAATCTGGTTACGCACGCTATTCAGATCGCCAGAAATGCGTGCTTTGTTCTCGTTGTAAAACTGCGTCACTTCTGCTTCGGTTGGAGGACTAACCTTGTCACTAATCTCCGCACGTACGATTTCTTCTGGTCCAACTTGTCGACGGCTTGCTTCCCCCAGCAACAACTTATCGTCGACCAACTGATCCACGCGTTGCTTTGTGACTTCATATGCCTCAAGTCGCAGCTTGTAAATGATCGGTTTCAATCTTTCGAGCAGGTGAGCTGCCGTAATGGGCTGTCCTGCGACTGTGGCTACGATGGAGGCGGAATTTAAACTCGGCGAGTTTAAGTCAACGCCCATCACAACGGGATTGGATCGTCTTAAGCGGTTCACGAGATCGTCAGCAAGCTTGCTTTCCGCTTCATCATGGAGATAAGCCGCCGCTTGTTCATTCACCACGTTCGCATCCATGCCTGCGAATTGATCACGATTGTCGTCTATAAACTTTTTGATTTGGGCGGAAGTTGGCGTCGGTATGCGGCTACTTACTTCCAGCTGGTATAACCGATGACTGTCGATGCGTCGCTTTTTTGCTTCTGCCTGGAGCAGCATCGTGTTGATTTGTAAATCCAACACGTTGTTTCGTGCTTCAGCGATCTTGGTGTCGAGGTTTTCAAGTTCCTGGCGGAATGCGGGCTCCAGATCGGCAGTAGTTAGGGTTTGGCCATTGATAACAACGAGTGGTAGGGGCGCGGCAGGTGGTCGCGCTGGCTGGTTCGATGGAGTTGGTTGAGCAATCGGTTGCGTCTGAGGCGTTCTTACGTTTGGCTTACGAACCGCACCGCGTCGTTTCTGGGTTTGTGCTGTTGCTACTGACAGCAAGGTCAGGATTAAAATGAGCGGGCCAATTCTGAATTTCGCGTAACTCACAAATTGGATCATAGGAGAAGTTAACTTAGAGCACAAATAAAACTTTGGCGCTGCCTTGGAGAAGAAAGCAGCGCCATAAAGGTTTGGGCCATCGCTGAGCAAGACAGCTAGTGATTACGAATGATGCTTCGACGGCGACGCTTGACCGGACTTCGGATTGACAACAGATCGCTGTGTCTTCCGTTAAGTATAAATGCCAGGCCCTGATGGGTCACACCAAGAACACGTGCGGCCCTTGTGACACTCCCGCCAGACTCTTCCAAAGCTCGACGAATGAGGCTGCCTTCATAACGAAGGACTTCGGTATCGAGCGAAAAGCCTGGCGTCAATGCCACGTCCGTGGCTGCGGGTGTTGCCTCGTTGGGATTCTCAAGTGCGATTGAGAGAACGCGTCGGGCGCATTCACCTAACCGCGTTTTAAGACTGAGGTTCTGAGATTTTGAGAGAAGTGTCTCAGCGGTTCGGTAATAATTTTGCAAAGCTTCAACTGAGAGATATGGACTTAATTCTTCGATCGCGGTGACTGCGGCGATGCCGCCACGATCGGGGTTACCAGCGTTCTGCGCAATCTCGACAGCTTGATCGAGAGCAGCTCGAGCTACCTGAGTCTTCTGAAGACGGGCCAGCGCTTTGCCGTGCGTTGTCAGCGCTTCGGCGAGTACCGTTTGTTCGCCGCCTTGTTTAAGGGCGTGGACGGCACGCCGCGCAAC
>DAIOGT010000161.1:0-11144 GCA_036745095.1 Pyrinomonadaceae bacterium | reverse complement strand
TACATGAATTCGACGAATGAAGTGGGCATCGGTTTTCATCGCGTTGATGGAACTGCGAAACCGGAGCTTGAGCCGTTTCTGCGTATCGCAAAATTCATGTCGCAGTTTGGTCATTATCTGAAGGACCGCGTTTCGGAGCCGGTCGCGATGGTTATTCCGCACTCGCAGATGTTTGCGCCGCGCAGCTTTGCCCATGAGGCGACGCGGCGGTGTGTGCGCGCGATGTATTACTACTGCGGCATGCCCATGCAGGCGGTAAGCGAGTACACGCTGCACGAATATGCGCGCCAGTCGAAGCTGATCATCGTTCCGTCACCTCGTGTGCTGACAGAGAAGTGTTGGAGTGCGCTTCAAGACGAATCACGAGAAGGTGCGACAGTCGCCATTTCGGGCGCAATTGATTTGAACGATCACTGGCTTCCATCTCCGAAGTTAAGCCACAACGCGGAAAGCCGTTCGGTCGCTGAGACAGAAGCGATCACGATCGATGGGCGCGAGTATCTCGTACGATACGACGGTGAGAAGATGCAGCGAATCGAGAAAGCAGTGGTTGAAAAGCCCGTGGCGCCGCTGGTATTTGAGTATGAGTCTGGCGGCAAGATGGTGTGGAGTCCGCTGCCTCTGGAACTCGGCGATTCGATGCAAGCGCTCGTCGCGTTCTACCGTCACGCGATGGCTGAAGCGCGCGTCGCGCCGATCTTTTCCGCGGCGCCACAAACACCGGGCGTCCTCATTCTCCCTTCCGTCTTTCGCGATGTCGTGCTCTACACGTTCGTTTCCGAAATCGATCGCGTCACGCGCTTAACCGTCACACATCGTCAGTCGCGAACACGTTTTTCCGTTTCGGTCGCCGCCCAACGCACGGCCATGGTTCTGCTCGAACGCAAAACCGGAAATGTAATTAGCCGCGGATGAACGCGGATTCGTTTAGTGTAAAATCCCGCGCATGTCAAAAATCCTGCTCTCGATCCTGCTTCTGTGTCTCTGTGTAAATTCCAGCGCCGCGCAAGCGACTCCGGCTGCTGACGATTACAACGCGATCTTCAAACCGCTGAAGTGGCGATCGATCGGCCCGTTTCGTGGTGGACGTTCGGTCGCTGGAACCGGCGTCGTCGGCGATCCGAAAACGTACTACATGGGAACGACCGGAGGCGGTTTGTGGAAAACCGAGGACATGGGCGTGAGCTGGCGCAACATCTCCGACGGTTATTTTAAGACCGGCTCCGTGGGCGCGATCGCTGTTGCCGAAAGCGATCCGAATGTCGTGTACGTTGGCATGGGTGAACATGCCGTCCGCGGTGTGATGACTCACCATGGCGATGGTGTGTATAAATCCACCGACGCCGGCAAAACGTGGAAAAAGATCGGGCTCGATTCGAGCCAACACATCTCGCGCATCGTAGTCGATCCCAAACATCCGAACATCGTTTTTGTCGCCGCTCAGGGCGCGTTGTACAGTCGATCTAAAGAGCGCGGCGTGTACAAATCGATCGATGGTGGCGCAACGTGGAAATCCGTTTTGTATGTTGACGACAAAACCGGCGCTGCTGAATTGTCGATGGACGCGACCAATCCCCGCATTCTCTACGCCGCGATGTGGGAACACGGTCGTTTGCCGTGGAAAGTGATCAGTGGCGGTCCCGGCAGCGGTCTCTACAAATCGACCGACAACGGCGAGACGTGGGAAAAGCTGAAAGACGGGCTGCCGGAAGAGTTAGGCAAGATGGCCATCGCGGTGAGCCGTTCGAACCCGGAGAAAGTTTACGCTCTCATCGAAAGCGATTCCGATAAAGAAGCCGGCGGGCTGTTTGTCTCGAGTAACGGCGGCAAGAAGTGGAGCCGCATCACCAACGATCATCGGCTCGTGCAGCGAGCGTGGTATTACATCGAGCTATTCATCGATCCAAAAAACGAGAACACGATCTATGTTTTGAGTGCTTCCGCGTACCATTCGAGCGACGCGGGCAAGACGTGGGAAACACTGTCAGGCACGCACGGCGATTTTCACGATCTCTGGATCAATCCTGACAACCCGAACAACTTCATCATCTCGAACGACGGCGGCGCTGCAATCACGTTCAACGCGGGCAAGACGTGGAGCACGCAGAGCAACATGCCGACCGCGCAGTTCTACCGCATCAATGTCGACAACCAGTTTCCGTATCGCATTTATGGCGGGCAACAGGACAACACCTCTGTTTCGATCGCGAGCCGGGAGTTGGGCAGCGGTGGGATCACGCCCGCGAGCTGGCAGCCTTCAGCGGGCGGCGAGAGTGCGTTTCTCGCGTTCGATCCGAATGATGTTAAGTACGTGCTGGGCGGCAGTTACCAGGGAACGATCGAAGTGCTCGACGTCAAAGCGCACGCGAGCACAAACATCATGGCCGCGCCCATTCAATACCTCGGAATGGATGCGAAGGATCTCAAGTATCGTTTTAACTGGAACGCGCCAATCATCTGGAGCAAGCACGAACCTAACACTTACTATCACGCCGCCCAGTTCGTGCTGAAAACAAGCGACATGGGCCGGTCGTGGAAAGAGATCTCGCCTGACCTCACGCGCAACGAAAAGGAGAAGCAGGGCAAGGGCGGTGGGCCGTTCACGAACGAAGCCGTGGGCGCGGAAAATTACGGCACGCTGAGTTACCTGATGGAGTCGCCTCACGAGAAAGGTGTGATCTGGAGCGGCAGCGACGATGGCCTCGTTTACGTCACCCGAGACGGCGGCACAAACTGGAAGAATGTGACCCCTCGCGGTTTGCCCGAAACCTTAATCAATGCGATCGAAGTGTCGCCGCACGACAAGGCCACTGCCTACATCGCGACGACGCGTTACAAGTTCAACGACCACGCCCCTGGTTTGTACAAGACAACAGACTACGGAAACACGTGGACGAAAATCACGAATGGACTGCCTGCCAATGCGTTTACGCGAGTTGTGCGTGAGGACGACGTGCGTCGCGATCTCTTGTTTGCGGGCACCGAGCTCGGAGTTTTCATATCCTGGAACGGCGGTCGCGACTGGTCGCCGTTTCAGTTAAACCTCCCAATCACGCCGATCACAGATCTACGTGTTCACAAGGGCAACTTGATCGCCGCCACCTCGGGTCGATCGTTTTGGATCCTCGACGATTTGAGCGTGCTGCGGCAGTACAAAAAAGATGCGACTTCGTTTGCAATCTACCGGCCTGACAGCGTTTACATCGTGAATGGCTCGAGCGAATTGGATCGAAGCGAGGATGAGTTTACGGGTGCGAACACGTATCGGGGCGTGAATCCCGCGACCGGAATCGTTCTTTATTACGAGCTGCCGGAGCTTCAGAAAAATACCGAGATCTCGATGGAGATCAAAGACGCCGCGGGAACTACTGTTCGCAGTTTTTCTTCGAAAGCTGATGAGAAGTTTGTGAGCTACGAGGCCGGACCGCGACCCGATCCGGTGTTACCGAAAAACAAAGGGCTGAACAGAGTCGTGTGGGACACGCGTTACCAGACGATGGCGGGCGTGCCGGGAGTTCGCATTGAAGGCAGTTTTGCGGCGCATAAAGCACCGCCGGGACGATACAGCATTGTTTTGAAAATGGGCGGGCAAACGTTGTTAACGGAAGCTGAAATCCTGCCCAATCCGCTTTATCCGACCGACGCTTCAACTTACACGCAGTACCACCAAACAATGCTGTTGATGGAAACTGAGTTGACCGGCATGCATCGCATGGTCAACAGCCTGTACGAAAAGCAGAAGCAGCTGGAGTCGCTGCTCGGCTCACTGCCGGCGGGCGAGAAGTACGGCGCGATTAAGAGAGAGGGCGACGCGTTATTGAAAAAAATGAAGGCGTGGGATGAAGACATGGTGCAGCGCAAGTCGAAGGCCTACGACGATGTGGAGAACTTTCCAAATAAGTTCACGGCGAATTACCTGTTTTTGATCAATCAAACCGAGAGCGACATCCCGCGTGTGAACCAGCCTTCGCTCGATCGCATGAAAGAGTTAAACGCGCAGTGGTCCACCTTAAAAATGCGCGGCAATGAGATCCTCAATCAAGACATTCCGGCTTTCAACAAACGACTTTGGGACGCAGGTCTCGGAGCAATTTGGAAGGATACTTAGCGATTTCTGTCCGCATAAATTTGTGACAAAACTTTTTGTTGACACGTTCAACAAATAAGAATATCGTCACGCGCACAGTTGGATTTGTACCCCCGCTTTACCCGACTGCCGTTCGTGTGGTCCTGTTTACTGTGAAGGTACTCATTAGCCTTCATGGTTCTTATCCCGGGGTTTTTCGGAGATCTTTACGATCTTAAAATAATCAATCTTACTCTTGGGCGTTCCCCCTTGAGGCTTCCCTCGCAGAAAGCTTCGTCCGGTGCCAGGGTTTCGTTTTCGATTGTTCGGAAAGTTTACGGCACATCAGGATGCCGAACTATTAAAAGGACTCGAGGCGAGCAAGGACCAGGAGCTGCTCAGTTATCTCCTTCTCCATCGCGATCGACCCCACTCACGCGAAGCCCTCGCTGCGCTGCTTTGGGGCGATACTTCCACGGAAAAATCGAAGAAATACCTGCGCCAGGCGCTTTGGCATCTTCACGCAGCGCTGAACTCGAGCAACGGAAACAGCGCAGGTGTGCTCCTTGTTGAGAACGAGTGGTTGTCGCTTAATCCACTCAGCAATTTGTGGACTGACGTCGCCGATTTCGAGCATGCATTCTCAGGCGCTGAGGGAATTGCCGGTCGACAACTCGACGCCGAAAAAGCGCAGGCGTTAAGAGAAGCTGTTTCACTCTACAACGACGATCTATTGCCCGGCTATTATCAGGACTGGATCCTCTTCGAGCGCGAGCGTTTGCAGAACATGTACTTGCTGATGCTCGACAAACTAATCGTGTATCTCCAGTTTCAGGGCGAGTACGAGGTGGCGCAGGGATACGGCGCAACCATACTGCGATACGATCCAGCTCGTGAGCGTACTCACCGGCAACTAATGTACCTGTACTCGCTCGGTGGCGATCGCACCTCCGCCTTGAGACAGTTTGAGCGTTGCGTTCTCGCGCTCAAGCAGGAGCTCGGAGTGAAACCGGAGAGAAAAACCGTCGAGCTTTATGAACGAATCAAATCAGATCAGATGGGCCACAGCGAAAGTCCTGACTCTGTTCTCTCAATACCTCACACACCAACGTCGTCCGACGTTCTTACACGCCTGAAACAACTTCAAGCCATCGTCTCGGGAGTACAGCGACGCATTCAACGCGATATCAAAGCCGTTGAAGGAACTCTGCATTCCGAGCCGCCAAAATCCAGCCACAAAACGAGCCGCGGATAACAGCGAAAAATCTCGATAAGACGATCCAAAGACGCACGCCAGACGGTGCGGCGGCGGCCGCCTGCTATAAGCCGTTCGCAGATATGGATTGAGACATTGAAATCGCTCCCCAAGCCTAAAACATGGACTTAACAGAGTCCAAAGTTCATTCCTTCATTATCAAGCTTTGGCTTGAAGGGGACACCAATTCGCTCGTTTGGCACGGTCACATAACACACGTGCCGAGCGGCCAACGCCGTTACTTCAAAAAGCTGAGCGGTATCACTGATTTTGTCAGTGAATACCTCGAAGGCAACGGTCAGCCGGACCTGAAATCGCGAATGAAGGACTGGCTCAAAAAGCGCCGGGCGTGAACGAACACCGCGAGGAGGAAGATTGGGAACGTTCCAGGCAATCGCCGCGACAGGACAAGCCATGCTGGGGCTGTTGTCTGACGCAGTCCCGCGCGACGAATTTCCCAATGCACAGTTTGAGCTTTACCAGGTGAGCAATTTCAACCAGCCGATGGACGAAGGCGTCTCGTTGCATCTCTACCGGGTCGCGGTCAATACGTCGCGGCGCAATTTGCCGCCGACCGTGGCTCCCGATGGGCGTCGCTTCCGTCCGCCGATTCCGCTGGATCTGTATTACGTCGCCACGGCGTGGGCTCCGACCGCGGTCAGGCAACAACGACTGCTGGGCTGGACCATCCGCATGTTTGAGGACGTGCCGATACTGCCCACCGGCTTGCTCAACAACTACGGTCCTGAAGCAGAGATCTTCCAGCCCGGTGAGACTGTTGAACTGATACTCGATTCACTCTCGCTCCAGGACTGGAACAATCTCTTCAGCACGATGAAGAGTAATCCGCCGCCACTTTCAGTCGCTTACATCGCGCGCATGTTGCACATCCAGTCGTCAATGCCGCTGACCGAGTACGCCGAAGTTCAGACACGTGAGTTTGGAGTAGGAAAAAAGAAGTAAATGCCCACGCAGTTGATCATCACCGACCGTTTGACGATGGTTGCGCCGCTCGGGCTGCGCTTTCACGACACGACCAACGGCACGGTGGTCGGCGACGGGCTAAGTGTGTGGGCTTACCCGGTCGGACGTCCGAGCGCGAAACGTTCTGCGATCGCAAATCGCAAGGGCGTTTACGTCCTGCATCACGGTTACGGGTTGCGTGAAAGAGAGAACGGCGACGGTTCGCGCTTCTACTGGGACCATCCCGTTCCGCCGAACAAAGATTTTGTTATCGAAGTCACGGACGAGCAGAGTCGCTTTCTACCGTTTCTCTTCACCGCGAGTCTTCCAACTGAAGGAATTTTTAAGTGGGACGTTTCGCTCGATTCACCGCTTTCAGTGAGAACCACAGTGCCGTTGTTTTCTTCGCCTGCGCGAAGTTTGGCTTCGGGAATGGCGGTGATTCGCGCTGATTTGTGGGATACGTCGCTCGATGGGCCGGCAGCGTGGGCGGTCATTGAAGCTTTCACCGCCGGCAAACTTCTCGGACGTGGAATGGCCGACGAACAAGGCCGGATTGCAGTCGTCTTCTCATATCCAACACCGGTGGCGTTTGCGCCTGCTTCACCGCTCGGATCGCCGTTGGGTTCACCGCCGGTGGCCACGAGTCCGCCATTGACCGAGCAAGTGTGGCCGTTGGAGTTGCACGCGTTTTATACGCCCGTGCGCCCGCTCATGTCGCCGCCGGATTTCATTGAAGAAGCAGGACCAGAACTGCCCGACCTCAGATTCACTTTATCGCAGCCGGCCGCAACGTTGTGGGCCGATGTGGACCAAACGGAAATTTTGCAGGAAGCGAACTTGCGATTCGGTCGCGAGCTGATTTTGAAATCCAGACCATCACCGTCGTCACCGCCTTCGCCTCTTACGCAAACGCGTGATTCGGTGTTGTTCATAACCCCGGCGGTCTCGCCGCCATAAGGAGGAGTCATGCCTGAATACCTTGCTCCGGGAGTTTACGTCGAGGAGACATCGTTTCGGTCAAAGTCGATCGAAGGAGTTAGCACGACCACGACGGGTTTCATCGGCCCGGCTCGATACGGACCGCTCGATTTGGAACCCGAGATTGTTACCAGTTTGGGAGAATTCGAGCGCACCTACGGAGACCGGCAACAGCTGAACTTCTCCGATGCCGCGGGAATGGATAACTACTTGTGGCACGCGGTGCGGGCATTCTTTGAAGAGGGCGGCAAGCGTCTCTACATCTCACGCGTCTTCAGACCGATCGCTGACGACGATGACGGACGCGCCTTTGCGACGTTGCCTGCCGCGGGCGGCGCCGGCGCGATCACGATCCGCGCGCGCTTTCCCGGCGAAGCGGGCAACATGCGTGTTCGTTTCGATCTGATGGTGGGCCAAAACGTTTTGGGCACTGACGAAAACGGCGAACCGCGTGTAGCCGGACTCGCAGACGGCGACGTGGTTTGGATGGGCGATACGGAGAGCCCAACTGGCAGTCCGCTCGGTACCGGTCACATCTCCCGCGCGTCGTTCGATCAGGAAACGCGTGCATGGATCTTCAGAGCATCTGGTAGTCCGGGCGGCGAGCTGGGCCTCGAGCAACTTAATGCCGACGGCGGCGACGTAGTCCGCGTTGTCACGGTCAGCGTGACTGTGATCCCGAACGATCCGACCGGGTTTTCGGAAACATGGCCCACGCTGCCTGTCGAGCCGAGTCACGTGCAGGCAGGAATGCCTGACTCGTTGTCGGCAAAGTTTGCGGCGCAGCCAAACAATCTAGCGCAAGCGCGTTCGTTGCCGATCGTGATTGAGCTTGGTGATGACGTGGCGACCGGCACCGACGTGCTGACCGCCATCTTCGATCTCGATCCGACGGACTTTTCAAATCCTGACGAACAGCTCTTTGTTGAAATCCCGCTGACGGGCGGTAACGACGGCAGCCGTCCGACTGCGACTGAATACGAAGGCGTCGAAGAGCCAGGCAAGACCGGTCTCAAGATCTTCGAAGACATTGACGACATCTCGATCGTCGCCGCGCCCGGTTCGACGTTCGGTTACGAGAATGGTTATCGCGCTGATGGAAACACGATTGTAAATCTACTGATCAGTCACGCGCGACGTATGCGTTATCGCATTGCGGTGCTCGACAGTGGCGCGGGCCAGAGCATTTCGCAGGTGCGTGCCATGCGCGCAAAGTTTGACTCGACTTACGCCGCGCTTTACTACCCGTGGGTCCGCGTACTCGATCCCGTTACGCGCAAGGAGATCCATCTCCCGCCCAGTGGATTTGTCGCCGGCATCTATGCGCGCAACGACATCAATCGCGCCGTCTACAAAGCGCCTGCAAATGAAGTCGTAAATCTCGCGCTCGGTTTTGAGAAGCTGCTCAACAAGTCGCAGCAGGACGTGCTCAATCCGGAAGGTATCAACTGTTTCCGCTTCTTCGAAGGACGCGGCTTCAGGCTCTGGGGCGCGCGCACGATCAGCTCCGATCCGGAGTGGAAGTATGTAAACCTGCGTCGTTACTTCGCTTACCTCGAACACTCGATCGACAAAGGCACGCAATGGGCCGTCTTCGAGCCTAACGGAGAACAGCTCTGGGGCAACGTGCGCCGCACCGTCGAAGATTTCATGTTCAACGAGTGGCAGATGGGTGCGCTGCTGGGTGACAAGCCGGAGAAAGCGTACTTCGTGAAGTGTGATCGAACGACGATGACGCAGAACGATCTCGACAATGGAAGACTCGTTTGCCTCGTCGGACTGGCGCCGCTGCGTCCCGCGGAATTTGTGATCTTCCGCATCGGCCAGTGGACCGCGGACCGCAAGATTTAACAATAAAGTCCGATAGGACCTATTAAGGAGGATGTTATGGCAGTTCTACGCGATCGCCCTTACGTTCAATTCAACTTTCTCGTCGATCTCGGCACCGGCACCACTGAAGGTCCCGAAGCAGGCTTCCAGGAGTTGAGCAACATCGGCATGGAAGTCACCGTCTCCGAATATCGCACCGGCAACTCGAAAGAGAATAGCGTGCGCAAGATCACCGGCCTGAACAAAGCCACCGACGTGACGCTCAAGCGCGGCGTGATCGGCTCGCTCAATCTCTACCAGTGGCTGAACGACATTCGCAACGGTAACCAAATGGCTGAGCGTACGGTGACGATCTCACTGCAAAACGAAGATCACACCGCCATCGTCCAGACCTGGAAACTGCTGCGCGCGCGAATCATCAAGCACATCAGTGGTCCCTTCAACGCAAAGGGAACTGACGTCGCGATGGAAGAGCTCACGCTGTCCTACGAACGTCTCGAAATGGAGTAGGTAAATGAGTGCGCGCGCGCCGAGAAGATTGCCCGGGTTTCGATTCGAAACTCAGGCGCCACCCTTGCCCGAGGTTTTGCCTCGCATGGATATCGCCGTGTTTGTTGGGTTCGCTGCTTCCGGCCCACTGCAAACACCGGTGGCCATCGAGTCGGAACCGCAGTTCACGGCAATCTTCGGTGAGGACGCGCCACTCGCGTGGGATGTTGTACGCGGTCAGGAGGTCCACGCGCATCTTGGACCAGCGGTGCGCGCGTTTTTCAATAACGGCGGACAGCGTTGTTGGATCATTCGCGTCGCACGACAAACCGCGACCGAAGAAGAGCCGCTGAATCGCGCGCGTTACAACTTCTTCCCGGTTCCATATCTCGCTCGTGCCGAGTTCAATCCCAATGGAGAGCTCGCCACCGTAACTCCGGCGTTCGCGCGTGGAAGATCTGAAGGTAGTTGGTCTGATGCCCTTCGCGTCAGCTCGGCGGTGCTCTCGCGTCCGATCCAGGTTGACGGCGGCTTGCAGCGTGACGGTCTTGATTACGCGATGCAGATCGCGCGCGATCCTTCGAACCCACTTGCCGCGGGCGACATGCTTCGTCTCGTCTATGAGAGCGACGGACTCACGGCGTTGCTGGCGTTAAAAACGATCAAGACGGGTGAGACGAGTCCGCTTGTCACTCCGTTGTCGCAGTTTATGGATGCGACGGCGAGCCGTGCCGTTTGGCTGCTGACGCTGTCGAAAGATTCACTTGCACCCGCGCCGAACACGCCAGTCACGGCAGCCGTGTTTACGCGTGAAGACAGCGGCGCGTCACCGGTGGAGCAGGACACGATTGCTGCGTTCGAGATGATTTACAGCGCGGTGCTCAGTCCGGACCAGGCGACACTGCTGATCGACGACAAGATCACGCTGAAGCTGCTCGATTGCCCGCTCGCCGACGCGCCTGTTCCCGGTTCGATCGTCAGGATCGAGCAAGGCAGTAATCGTTGGTGGATGACAGTCGATAGCTTGAACTTCACGAGTGGAGACGAAGGCGTGCCCCTCTTGTCGGGCAGCGCTTTCCGCGTCGTCGATCCGCCCAACCCGCTTCCCGCTGCAACTCCGGCAGGCGAACGTCTCAGCTTCGAGCTATGGGTGCGACGAGCGGAAGAATACTCGATCAGTCTCAGCGATCTCGGTTTCGCGCCGGACCACGAACGCTTCTGGGCAGCACTGCCGACGGATGAAGAAGTCTATCGCCCGTCTGAATCCCTCACGTCTGAAAACCCGGCAACAATTCTCTGGAATCCCGTCGGCGATCTGTTTCGTTTCCCGCTTGCGGGGATACGCGCAGCTGACGAGATCTACTTTCCGTTGTTGATGCCGGCGCTGCCTGAAAACTATCTCGGTCCGATCGTCCTGCCCGGCGGCGAAAGAGAACGCGATGGGCTTGCTGAGTTTGATGCCGCGCTTTTTTTGGATCGCGATCTCGTTGAAATCGGTACCGCGAACCTCGCCAACACGGCTGATTTTCTTCAGTATCTTTCACCTCGTCCGCGTCGTCT
>DAIOGT010000160.1:0-11165 GCA_036745095.1 Pyrinomonadaceae bacterium | reverse complement strand
TGAGCCGGCGCGAAGGAGCTACGTTGTTCATGACGTTGCTGGCGGCGTTTCAGACTTTGCTCTATCGCTACACGGGCCAGACAGACATTTGCGTCGGGACTGACATTGCTAATCGCAATCGCGGTGAGACTGAAGGTTTGATTGGATTCTTCGTCAACCAACTAGTATTGCGCACGCGTTTCTCAAACGACTTCTCCTTCCGTGAGCTACTGCCTCGTGTCCGAGCAATAACGCTCGGAGCCTACGCTAATCAGGATCTCCCATTCGACAAGCTGGTCGAGGAATTGAACCCCGCCCGCGATGTCAGCAATACACCTCTGTTCCAGGCTAAGCTCGTTTTACAAAACACGCCGGGCGCGGTGCTGGAGATGCCGAATCTGGAGTTGCGTCCACTGGAGGGTCTGGGCTCCTCACAGACCGCTAAATTTGATCTGATGTTAACCATGATCGATGGTGAGCAATTAACAGGCTCGCTGTCATACAGCACTGATCTGTTTGACGCTTCCACCATGACACTTCTGCTTGAACGCTTCCGTACTCTGCTTGAGAGTATCGTGGCGGACCCCGATGCCAGACTGGCTTTGGTGAGTTGGCGCTCGAAAGCTGAAAGTGGACAACTTGTTACCGAGAAGAAAAAGCGCGCTGAATTAAATCTCCAGCGCTTCAAGAATCTCAAACCGAAATCCATCAACCTGTCACGCGAAAAGCTCGTCGACGTGGGCCAGTTGCGAGACGGACAACCGCTGCCGCTCGTGGTGCAGCCCACCATGGCCGGATTGGATCTTGCTGAATGGGCCAAAAGCAACCAGAGCTTTATCGAAACACACCTGCGCCGCCACGGTGGGCTTCTGTTTCGCGGTTTCGCTTTAGAAAGGCAGCCAGACTTTGAGAAGTTTCTGGCCGCGGTTACTTCCGAACTGATGCGCTACATGGAAGGCGCTACTCCGCGCAAAGAGTTGAGTGACAAGGTCTATACCTCAACTGAATATCCTGCCGATCAATACATCGCCCTGCATAACGAGCTTACCTATGTCACGACGTGGCCCATGAAGATCTGGTTTTTCTGCGAGCAACCTGCCACCAGCCGCGGGGAAACGCCGATTGCTGACGTGAGACGTGTTTTGCAACGCATTGACCCGCACATCAGGCAACGTTTTCTCGAAAAGGGCTGGATGCTGGTGCGCAACTTCGGCGATGGCTTGAGTCTGCCGTGGCAGACCAGTTTCCATACAACGAGTAAAGCGGAAGTGGAGGAATACGGCCGGCGGATGCGCATAGAAGTGGAGTGGAAAACCGGCGACGGCCTGCGGACGCGTCAGGTACGCCCAGCCATCGCAAAACATCCGTGGCTGGATCAAAGCGTGTGGTTCAACCATATCGCCTTCTGGCATGTCTCCAGTTTGGAACCACAAGTTCGAGAAGCAATGTTGAGCATGTTCGGAAACGAAAGTGAGTTGCCCTACAACACATACTACGGCGACGGATCGCCGATTGACGACTCTATCGTTGCTCATATTCGCGAGGCATACGCTGCTGAGCGGGTCGAGTTTGTTTGGCAGCAAGGTGACGTATTGATGCTGGACAACATGCTCGTGGCACACGGCCGCAACCCATTCGAAGGACCACGCAAGATTATCGTGGCGATGGCTGAAGGTTTTGATTCCACCAGGTTGCCTGGTTAGAAAAGGAAGATACAAAGATGCAAGAAGAAGTGCTGCTCGAAAGAGAAATTATCGAGGGCTACCAGTTATCTCCACAACAAAGGCGCCTGTGGCTCCTGCAGCAGGGCGAGCCTAACTCACCTTACCGGGCGCACTGCGCCGTCCGCTTAGCAGGAGATCTCGAGCCAGCAGTTTTACGACTTGCGGTGAACAATGTTGTCCGCCGGCACGACGTGCTGCGGACCTCCTTCCAGCGCCACCCGGGAGTCAAAATACCAGTCCAGGTGATCGCCGACGAAGCGGAGCCGGCGTGGTCCAGTTTTGATCTGACGCAATTTGATTCGCAGACACAACGAGATAGGTACGACGAACTCTACCGGCAGGAGCAGAATCATCCACTTGATCTTACTCGGTCGTCACAGTTGCGCCTGATGCTCGTCAAACTCTCGATGATCGAGCACGTGCTCATAATCGGTTTGCCCACACTTTGCGCGGATGCCTGGACCCTCGACAACTTAGTAAAGGAGATAAGTCTTTCCTACACCGCCTGCGTCGAGGGTGTGGAAGATTGGGATGAGGCTGCGCAATATGTTCAGTTCTCCGAATGGCAAAATGAACTACTCGTTGAAAACAACGACGAAGGCCGGGCTTACTGGCGCAAGTACGACCTCTCAAACCGACCTACAGCATCGTTACCTTTGGAAAGTAGACATGCAGGTAGCGATCCGTTCAGGCCAGACGTGTTGCGTGTGGAAGTTCCACCGTCGGTGGCGACCAAGGTTGAAGAAACGGCCCAACAGTGCGGCGGCACTATTGCTGAGTTCATGTCGGCTGCCTGGCACAGCCTGCTTTGGCGTTTGACGGGACAAACCGAGCTTGACGTGGCCCGAATATGTTCCGGGCGCAACTATGCTGAATTGGAGGATTCAGTCGGCTTATTTGCAAAATGGCTGCCCGTGCGCTGTCATTTCAGCCAGAGGTATCAACTCAGCGAGATTGTTCGTCAAATCCGTGATGAGGAGAACGAGGGTGACGACTGGCAGGAGTATTTCATCTGGCCGCACCGCGGTGCAGCACTTACAGCCGGCGGGGAGTTTCCAACCTTCGCGTTTGAGTACGAAGAGCAAACTCTGCATTTGCGGTCCGCGGCCCTGAACTTCACGTTGGACCGGCGGGATGTTTGTATCGATCGATTCAAAGTCAAGCTTCGATGTACGCGCCAGGGTCCGGAGCTGGCGCTGCAATTTCACTACGACGCAACGCTGTTCTCACTCGACACCATTCAACGGCTTGCCGGAAGCTTCAACGCTTTACTCGCAAGAGCAGTGCAGAATCCGGAAGCTCCTATCGCTAACCTGACGATTGTCAGCGCGGCTGAGCGCGAGCAGTTGCTCTTCGAATGGAATGATACGCGGGCGGCTTACCCGCACGACAAGTGTCTTCACGAGTTATTCGAAGCTCAGGTGGAGCGCACTCCTGAAGCGGTGGCCACCATCTTCGAGGAGCAACGGCTCACCTATGCTGAGCTCAATCAGCGGGCCAATCAATTGGCCCACTATCTCCGCGAACTCGGAGTCGGGCCGGAAACTCTTGTCGGCCTGATGATGGATCGTTCGCTGGATTTGATGATCGCCTTGCTCGGCATACTTAAAGCCGGCGGAGCGTACGTACCTCTTGACCCAGACTACCCGCAGGATCGACTCGCCTTCATGGCAGAGGACGCCGGGATCCTCGTGTTGCTGACGCAGGACCACCTGGTCGAGAAACTTCCTTCCCAACTAGCGCGCGCTATTTGCATTGATAGACAGTGGGCGGATATTGCGCGTATGAGCCCCGAGAACCCAGTCAGTGGCGTGACGCCGGAGTCGTTGATTTATGCGATGTACACGTCCGGCTCAACCGGCCGCCCGAAAGGCACCATGCTGGCCCATCGAGGCATCGTCAACTGCCTGATGTGGATGCAGCAGCAATATCAACTGAGCTCGGCTGACAGGTTTCTCCTCAAAGGCTCCCTCACTTTTGACGCGTCAGTTTGGGAAGCGTTTTGGCCGTTGCTAACCGGGGCGGCTGTTGTCGTTGCCCGACCGGGCGGCCAGCATGATGGTGCTTACCTCGTCGAAACGATCAAAGCGTATGAGATCACTCTGGCGTACTTCGTTCCGCCCATGCTTCAGGTGTTTCTTGAGGAGGCAGGGTTAGAGACGATTACTTCGCTTCGCTACGTGATATGCGGGGGAGAGTCGCTTCCCCTCGAAACGCTGTCACGCTTTTACGATCGCCTGCCTGCGGAATTGCATCACTCCTATGGACCAACGGAAGCTTCGATTGCTGCGTGCGAGTGGACGTGTCAATCCGAAGTGTCACGGTGGGTCGTTCCCATGGGCCGGCCTCTCGCGAACACACAGCTTTACGTGCTTGATGAGCGCCTGCGGTTAGTTCCAGTCGGCGTAGGCGGTGAGCTGTACATCGGCGGTGATGGATTGGCGCGGGGCTATCTGCGCAGACCAGCGTTGACGGCAGAGCGATTCATTCCGAATCCATTCGGGGACCGGGCTGGTGCGCGTTTGTATCGCACGGGCGACCTCGTACGTTACCTGGGAGACGGTAATCTCGAATTCATCGGTCGCACCGACGACCAGGTCAAGCTGCGCGGCATGCGCATCGAATTGGGTGAGATCGAAGCAGTGCTCGGCCGACACCACCTGCTCAAGGAAGTTGCGGTTATGGTGCGTGAAGACGAGCCAGGACATAAACAGTTGGTGGCTTATGTAGTCCCCATTATTCGGTCACCTGAGACCGCCCGTGAGTTGCGGGAGTTTCTAAAACAAGAGCTTCCATCGCACATGATCCCGTCAGCTTTTGTCGTACTTGATCGGTTGCTGCCGCGGATGCCGAGTGGCAAAGTTGATCGGCGAGCACTCCCTGCTCCTGATCGAATACAGTTGATTGAGACAGCAAGCTACGCTGCGCCACGCACTCCGGCCGAAGAGGTACTGGTTGCGATCTGGGAAGGCATTCTGCCGGTGGAACGAGTTGGCGTGCACGACACCTTCTTTGAGATGGGCGGTCACTCGCTGATGGCGACACAGGTGATGTCGCGCGTGCGCGAGGCGTTCGGAGTGGACCTGCCGCTACGCGCTATCTTCGACTGGCCGACGATCGAAGATATGGCTGAGGGCATCGAGCAAAAACTTCGCGGTGCTATTAACTCACGTGTCAAGCCGATCGTACCTCTCCCGCGCGAAGGCCCGTTCCCACTCTCCTTTTCACAGCAGCGATTGTGGTTTCTGAATCAGCTTGATCCGGATAGCGCTTTCTACAATATTCCAATCGCGGTAAGACTGCGTGGGCTGTTAAATGTGTCAGCCCTGGAACAGACGCTTTCTGAGATCGTCCGCCGGCATGAAGGCTTGCGCACAATCTTCCCGAAGATCAAAGGCCAGCCGGCACAAGTGATCTGTCCTGCTGTGCCCGTTCCCCTGCGAGTGATTGATCTTAGCGAGTGGCCCGAAACCCAGCGCGAATCGGAGATGGAACTCATTATTTCTCAGGAAGCGCGCCGGCCTTTCGATCTGGCCAAAGGGCCAGTGATGCGTGCGAACCTGATCCGCTTGAGCAAGGAAGATCACGTTGCTTTGTTTAACGTTCATCACATTGTTTCTGATGGCTGGTCCACCGGCATACTGGTAAAGGAACTATCGGCCCTTTACGAAGCGTTCTCGCATGACCAACCTTCGCCTCTCGCGGAGTTGTCCATCCAATACGCAGATTACGCCTCATGGCAGCGAGAGTGGCTGCAAGGCGAAGTTTTGGATACCCAGATCGCTTACTGGAGAAAGCAGCTCGAGGGCGCGCCGGCAACTTTGTCACTGCCGACCGATCGGCCTCGAAATGCAGTGCGGAAATTCGCCGGAGCAACCGTGACAAGCCTCTTCCCGGAGTTGCTTTCGAATAGGCTAAAGGAATTAACCACGCAAGAGGGCGTGACGCTGTTTATGACCCTGCTCGCAGTGTTTCAGGCCCTGCTTTACCGGTACACGCGACAGGAAAACATTTGTGTCGGCACCCCCATCGCGAATCGGAACCATAGTGGGACAGAGAATGTCATCGGCTTCTTCGTGAATATGCTTGTCTTGCGGGTCGACCTTTCGGGGAACCCAACGTTCAGGGAGCTATTGCATCGGGTGCGCGACGTGACGCTTGAAGCTTACGCCCACCAGGACTTGCCTTTCGACAAACTGGTTGAAGAATTGCGGCCGGGTCGTGATCATGGCCAGACACCGTTTTTTCAAGTGGTCTTCAAATTACAGGATGCGAGTACGCCGAAGCTGGAGCTTCCTGAATTGGAACTGGATCCCGTCAATTCGTCCGTGGAAACCATGCAGTTTGATCTCGTTCTTAATGTGACGCAAACGCAAACCGCGAGGCGAATCTTCACGACTTTAAACTACAACACGGACCTCTTCGAGGCCGGCACCATGGTCCGTATGCTGGATCATTACCTCGCATTGTTGGAGGGCGCGCTCGAAGATCCCAATCAACCGCTGCTCGACATTCCCTTAACACCGGACCGCGCGGAGGAACTCCAGCCCGTCGCCGACGAGTATGAGCAGTTTGTCTTCAACTGAAATAGGCTGAAGATCTTTCTTTCGCACACCGTCACTCTTTATCAGGCTTTGCACGAAAGTTTCTGTTCGCCTTCTTCGCTGTGAAGAGGTGGCCCAGAGAAAAGCTCCTATCCCGACTCTTCGTGCAAAGCCTTTTTATCGCCTACTTCTGCACTACTAGTTGCACTCTGTTGGATTGCATCGACCGGAGGTAACACACCATGAGCGCCCCGAAGTTGTTCTCAATAACGTCAAACAAGCAAAGTGCCCGGCCGCCGGCGCAGAAACATAGCGTGCTGTTGATCAAGCCGCCTTTCTTTTCGCCGTGGACTCCGCCACTGGGTATTGCCATTCTCAAAACGTATCTCGAGAAGGAGGGGCACACCGTCAAGTGTTACGACTTTAATACTGATCCACTGTTGTGGGGCACACATCACAAGTACTTCAAGGTCTTACAGGGTTTGGAGAACGTTTCGATCCACGACGGATATTCCAAGCTCTGGTACATCATCAATGCGCACATGCTCGCTTACATGAATGGGGCCACGGCCGCGGCGTGCGCGAGAGTGCTCGAGACGATTATTCCGTTCTACGGGATCAGGTACGACCGCAAAGTTAGCGAACCTCTGATCGCGATCGTCGAAAAATATTTCACGCGCCTCGACGAGCTGATTGAGCAGACCAACTACGCCGATTTTTCGGTAGTGGGCACCAGCACCTATACGACCTCGCTTGCTTCATCGCTCTTCATTCTTAAGAAGATCAAGAAACGACGGCCTGCGATTATGACCGTGATGGGTGGCGGAGTTTTCAACGACGATCTGGCGCTCGGGTCGGATAATTTAGATACGCTAATCGAGGAGTATCCGTGCGTGGACCACGTAGTGCTGGGCGAAGGAGAGCTTTTGTTCCTCAAACTCCTTCAGGGCGAGTTGTCCGGTCAGCGCATCATTTCCAGAGCGGAGATATCGGGCCAGACCCTCAACATCAAGGATGTGCCGTCGCCGGATTTTGGCGATTTTGATCTCAGCAGTTACTACCATTTGACGCTCGAAGGTGGTCGTAGCTGTCCGTTTCAGTGCAGCTTCTGTTCCGAGACGGTGCAATGGGGTACGTACCGGAAGAAGCCGATGGTTGCGTTTGCAGAGCAGTTGCATGAGCTGGCTGAAAAGTACAACAACAACTATTTCTTCATGGGCGATTCGCTGATGAATCCTTACATCGGTGAGCTGGCTAACGCATTGCTCAACAAAGAGATCAAGATTTTCTACGACGGTTACCTGCGTGCTGATAAACCGATCATTCATCGCGATCGCGTAAAGCTGTGGGCGCGCTCGGGTCTGTATCGAACGAGGATGGGAATCGAGAGCGCGTCAACGCGTGTGCTTAATGCGATGGACAAGATGACCACGCCGCAGGTGATTGCGGAAGTTCTAAAATCGCTATCGAGTGCCGGCGTGCGTCCGACCACCTATTGGATCGTTGGCTTTCCTGGCGAAACGCGAGCAGATTTCCAGGAGACTCTCGACTTCATCAAGGCAAATCATCGTTACATTTATGAGTTGGAAGCGCACCCACACTACTACTACCCATACGGGCAAGTCGGGTCGCGACTCTATCAGAGCGCGGCCTTGTATCCGGATGAAATAATCGACCTGATTAGGTTCAAGGAATGGGAGGTTGTGGATTGCAGCCCGACACGAGAGGAGAAGTTCGACCGGTTGCGAGAGGTCTCTGAATTGGCCGTGGGGTTGGGGTTACCAAACATCTATTCGATGGCTGATCGGTACAAGGCTGAAGAGCGTTGGCATCGCCTCCACCCGTTAGCGGCTGAAGTCTACGATGGGACCAGACTGTCGCGAGAGGAAGTGCGGTTAGAGCCGCGAGCGATCGGTCTCTTTGCTGGGGAAGATCAATCCGGTCTTAAAGGCAATGGTCCCGCTGACGCTGTCTACGCTTATCGCGCGTCGATCAACAAGCGACTTGACGAAGCAAAGCTTACTGCCGCTATTCGTGAATTGGTGCGTAGTACTGAGATGTTACAGGTGGAGTTGAGCGATGGGGAGTTTTTGCCGTCGCCTGATTTCGCAAAACAATGCGCCAGCGGATCGCTTCTACAAGCATGGCGTGGAGATGGTGGCGAACGTACCGAGACTTTCTACATGCAGGTCGTCGAGCAGTTATCGGCTGACATGTCTGCGTCGCCGGGTAATTCTATGAGGATTGCGCTGATCGAGCATGAAACCGAGCGTAGCGACATCGTTCTCATCGCACACCGGGCCATCGCTGATAGCACGAGCGTTATTCTTCTGCTCGAAGATCTGCTGCGCATTTACGAACAATTGGTCCATAACAGGGAGGTGTCGCTGCGTCCGGTTGAGAAATCATATTCGGCGTTGATGAAGGAGTTGCGCGGTCAGGATGCTCTGCCACCGCAAGTCGTTGGTAAGTCTGATCTCGTGGCGGCTGAAATCTCTCATACAGACATCTGGCTGGAAGTCGGACTTCCGGAGAGAATGGCCTCGACGGAGTTGTCGGGGTTCGGGTTGCAGCCATCCGAGGTGGTTCTTGGCGGAGTCTTACGAATTATTTTAGAGAGTGTCGCATCGAATGAAACTGCAGTAGACGTGAGCGTCGATCAACGTGCGATCGATCAAACTCTCGCGTACACGGTCGGCAACTTGACTCGTACCACTCATCTGGCTCTGGATATGTTTGACTCCGCCGCTTTCCTGACGAGCGTCGAGACGGTGCGTGACACGCTGCGACAAAGAGCCCTTCAAGGCTTACAGTCGCGCCGTTCTCTTGACGAGGACAAGGTCGCCCGTGTGTTTGTCAATTTCTCGTACTTTGCCGCTACACCATGGTTGGGAGGGGACGAGTGGCAACCGGAAGGCTTTATTATGAATGAATCCGGATTGCGGTCCGGGTATCAAATGGAAATACTGCCGGTCATGCTCGATGATCGGATCAGGGTGCGATTGAACTATGTTGATGCTCCCTCCACCAGAACAATTGCTGCAGGGTTAACAAGACAACTCGCATCTTGTGTCAAAACTCTGCTTGAATCCTGCGAGAGCCACATCAGAGCGAAGCGATACTGGCTTAACGAGTTCGGCGGTGAATTGCCGCCTGCGAGCATAGACGTTGGCGAATGCAGCCCTGGAAGTCGAAGCACGGCGCGGGCTACGGCACCTATTTATATTGAAGCCGGGCTGCTGGACCGTGCGCAGGAGCGTTTTGAGACCAGCCAGTCGTTGGTATTGCTCACTGCTTACAGCATTTTGCTTTCGCGCTTGACTGGGCGAGAAGACGTGCTCATCCTGGCGAACATCAGCGAGGATCAGCGTGCCGGCGCTATTCCACTGCGGAGTTTCCCAGTGTGGAATCTGACCTTCGCACAGTTCCTGCAAACCGTCACTCGCAGAGTTGCGCTCGGCTATGAGCACGCCGCTGAAGCTTTCAAGATTCTGGCAGTCGACTTACCAGGGGCAACGGAGTCCTCGGCACCTGTATTCGATGTCGGCTTTTCGTTTAAAGCGTCCGCTGAGCCTCAAGGACCACAGGTTGTCGATGAACAAATGAGTAAATACGAAGAGAAGTTTCGTCAGGGCTTAGATTTGTTGCTAAGAGTGACGAAGGACGATACCGGGGCACAACTGGAATTCGACTATTCGTCTGAGAGATTTCCGAACGAGACGCTTGAAAAGCTCGGTTCCTACCTGGTTGCGATAGTGAGTGCTGCTTGTGACAACCCGAATATTCCCCTGGGCGATATTTTGTTAACTGACGGAGAGAGCGATCCCGTCACTGCGTCTGAGGCTCAGGACGACGAAGAAGTCTTTAATTTCTCTGCCGCCTTCTGAGACGCATTGTCTTTCTTGACAGTGTGGTTCGGCGTGGGTTAAAGTGCGCCCTTCCACCACTCGGTTAGGGCCGCCGTCCTGGCCGAAATCAAATACAACCATGCCGGAAGGCTTGGAAGTCATCGTTGAGCTACTTCCGATAAGCCTAAAAAGAGCGGTAGCGTGCGCGCCAGAGCCTGACCGCGCGGATTGAACCTCTTTCTCCCGTCTCAAAACACCGTACACGGAATTACATGATGAGCGATGCCAGCTCCGAGCTGATCGTGTTTGATCGTCAATTGATTGCAGAGGGCGAGTATTGGGTATCTCGTCTCTCGACGCAGGCTGTTGAGTCAGATCTTCATCCCGACTCTTGTCGCGTGCGAAACATTGACTCAGTCCGGCAGACACTCAATGTCGCAATACCTGGCGACGTGTACACAAAGCTGCAAGAGCTAACGGGGAAACGTCCATTTTTGATTTACACGACTTTACTCGCCGCGCTTAGCATCTGTCTTCACAAGTATTCGGGAAATACGTCGATCGCGGTTGGCAGTCCCGCTCGGAAACACAAGGATCACTCAAAGCCCCTTATAAACGCGTTAAGCATCGTCACGGAAATCGATGTGCAAATTCCTTTCAGGGAATTGCTCTTGAATGTGCAGAAGACCCTGCTTGAGGCCTATGCTCGCCAGCGTTATCCATACCGGCGTTTGCTCCAGGATCTAGGGTTCCAGGACTCGTTGGACAGATGTCCGTTTTTCTCCGTCTCACTGGCCCTCGAGGAAATACACGAACGCATGCCTGAGGTGGGTAGCGATCTCAACATCACCTTTACTGCGACAAGCGAGGAATTACGCGGAAAGATGGAATTCAACTCCGATCTTTTCTATCGCGATAGTGTCGCAACGTTTAGAGATCACTTCCTGATTTTGCTCAGCCAGGCCCTTAAAAATACCAGTGCGAGAATCAGTGAGCTGACACCACTCGATGAAGCAGAGCGGGAGCAACTGTTGGTGGAGTGGAATGGAGAGCGCGGGAGTTACAGCAAC
>DAIOGT010000159.1:0-11212 GCA_036745095.1 Pyrinomonadaceae bacterium | reverse complement strand
CTGATGCTGGAAGCTAAGCAGAGGGCCGCAGGTTCGAGTCCTGCCGGGGGCACCACATACCAGTTTTGTGGCGGCATTAGCTCAGTAGGTTAGAGCGCCAGATTGTGGATCTGGAGGTCGTCGGTTCGATCCCGACATGCCGCCCCAAGTCCTGCCAATTTTAGCCGCGGATTAACTTACTCAATTTCATCGCCCGTCTTCTTTAAAGAGTACGAATCCAAATATTGAGCGTCGTGGCCGCGAGCGATGATGGTGAACGCCGTCTGTTTCTCACGTGCCGCGACTTCCCACGTAAATTTGTGGTTGCCTGGGGTGATGCTGTGCTGCGCCGACTTCAAGTCGGCAAGTTCCTGATAACGAATGCGTGGGCCATCCGTGCGCGCGATGGCGGTTACATAGCGCACCCGATAATCAGCGTCATATCCAACGAGCAGGTGTGAGATCCGCGAATCCTTGACGGCCCACACCTCCTGCCGCTTACGCTGCTCTTTCTCCAGTTTCCCAAGCGACTGCAAACGAGCTCGCGCATCGTCGCGTTTCATGTCGAGACTGATGCCCATGATCTCGGGGCGCGGCTGGGCAGCGGCCGCGCTCGCCGAAATACCACTGATCACGAGCATCAAACAAAGACTTAATAGTCTCTTCATAGCTATTTAGTCTTCACACTCGCAACGTTCGAGTAGCTTGACTTGCCTCCGGCGTTGACTGCCCGCACGCGGTAGAAGTAAGTCGTCTTTCTAAACAACAGGTTGTCAGTGAAGGTTCGCACGTTCGCAGCCACCGTGGCTACCTGGATGTAACCTCCGGACATCGAGGTCGAGCGTTCGACTGCAAAGCTCTCCTCATTGTTCGAGTTGTCAGCCCAACTCAATGTCGCCGAGCCTTTACCGCCGGTCGTCGCGGTCAGAGCGGAAGGCGCCGCCGGTCGCGACTGGCACGCGGCGTTTCCGATGAGGGTGTAGCCCACTGCGGTACTCGGACTGCCATAGTTCGCGTTATCCGGCACGACTGCAATCACAGGTACACGCACAAACATTCTCGACAATCGACCACCCGCTTGCGGGTTGCCGATCTTGCTGTTCGATACGACGAGCGTGATCGCTTCAGTTTGTACATCGTACTTGCTGCCCGCATCGAGATCACCCACCGTCGCCGCCGCGCCTGCAGTGTTGTCGGCATTGTGGATATAGGTGCCGTATTTGAAACTCACTGCTCCCAGCACGTCTGTTCTCATATCGACAAAATACCCATTGTTATCGGCGCCGGTGAAATAAACGCGCCATTGCGTATTCGGTGTAAGCGGAGTCGCGAGGTCAGTCATCTTCAACGTGAAGACGAGCCTCTTCGAACCATCCGCGAAAAACGGCTCCGCAATATGAAGCGACCGAATATCGTGTGAGCCAAGCTGGTCCAACGCGTCGCCTGCCGGGTCAGACATCACGCCAATACCGAGACCGGTGCACGGGCTTTCAGAGACGACCGGAAACACCCGAGGTGACGACGTGCCCTCACCGTTAGCATTCGAAGCAGTCACACGATAGTAGTAGTTCGCAGCTGCCGCATCGTTGTCGATATAAGAATTAACATCGGGGCCGAAACTCGACAACAAACTCTCCGCCCCACCTTCGACACCGCGATACAGACGATAGCCCGAGATCGGCGAGCCACCATCGTCGGGTATGGACCACGTCAGGTTAACTGCGTCGCCATCCCTTGTCGCGACGACGAGCGGCGGTTCCGGTGTCGCGTTTGCCGGCGGATCGAAAGCCGCGTATAAACGCTTGCCTCCGGATTGACGAATGATGGTCGCTTTGTCCGTACCGTCGTTGTCGTTGCTATCAAGTTTTCCGTCGCCGTTGCGATCGACTCCGCGAATACACTCAGCAGTGACGCAGCCATCAGCAAATGCGGCGAGCACACGGCCCTGTTTATCCACAGTCACGTCGTTGAAGTCGAGCAGATTGCGCGTGCCGTCCGGACACGTCGTGCCGTTCGTGCAGATCACACCGCGCTGCACCGGATCATTTGGTGTCGCGTTGGCCGTGACCCACGTCACGCCACCATCGTACGTCGTAGCGATGAAGCCATACCAGGTGCCGGGGAACGTCAGATCAGTGGCTCTGCCATTCGCGCCGGAAGTAGTTGAACCGAGAAAGAAATATGCTGCGCGATTGCCATCCCCGCCCACGACGGCCGGAAACACGGTGTTCTGAACGCCGTGCGACGCACCGACATCCTGCACGTGCTGCCACGTCGCACCACGGTCGTGAGACACCGCAACTCGAGCATGTCCGTCGCCGTCGGCGTAGCCGAAATAGACCGTACCGTCCGCGCCGATGCCGACCGAAGGATCTGTATCGCCCGGCGTGCTGCCGTCAACTGTGCGAATCGTCCAAGAGAGGCCGTTGTCTTCTGAAACAGCGACTCCCTGCTTGCCGCCGCACGACTTGTTCGGCACGTAAACTGTGCCATCGGGTGCGACTTTGATGTGACCATGAAGTCCATCGCATTGCACGAGTGTCCACATCGGGATTGCGACGCCGAACGTGAAACCGCCATCGTCGCTGCGAGCGATCTCAGCGAGGCCGACGTCCTGCGAAGCATAGTAGACCGCGTTCGGATAAATCAGTCCGTTCGGTCCGGGCCGCTGGATCGCACCGCCCTTGAGTGAGCCGTCGGGATTCCGCGCGTAAGGACCACCGCCAACAGTCTGATGATCGACGCCGGAGTTGATTCCTGATCCCTGGCTGATGGTCCAATTCGCGCCGTCGTTATCCGTGAATGCCATCGCACTCGCTTTTCCGAGCAATTGCGAAACAAAGGTGCGATTAGTGCGGGACGCGCCGGCATCGCTGTCAGTGAAAAGAATCGGATCAGCCGTGACCACCGAAGTCGTTGGGGCACTGACGTCTTCCCAGTTGGCAGGCGCTGGTGAAGCCGTGTCGTCCCACTTCACGCGCAACGTCTGCAACGAAGCGATAAACATCGCAGCACCGGTGTTCCAGTTGACACCGATCGTTGGCTCACCGGCCGAATTGCCCATCGCAGGCGGCGCTTGATAGTTCGTGTAACGAGGCGCGGCTTCTGCCGATGGTGGAGGAGTTGGTTGTGGCGCGGGTTTGTTCTCAATCGTCGCGCTGCCGCGATACTGATCTGCAGCAGTGGCGGCGTAGTAAACGGTACGAATCGTATAGACGCCAGCCCCGCTTACCGATGGATCGATGGTCGTGTCTTCCCACGTCAGCGGTTCGGTCGGCGACGTGGCGCCACGTCCGGAGCTGGCGACAAGCGGTCCTGTGTTCGAGTCTTTGTGGATGTAAAGATCGTAGTCCGTCACGGGCAGCAGCCATTCGATCTTTATGCGAATCAACTTGCCGGCCCAATCAGTCGGCGTTCCGGCGACGGTTAAGGTGAACGTATCGCAAGTGAGTCCTTCCTGACACAAATCCTCACCACCGATAAGCAGCGGCGCGTTGAGAGCTCCACCGCCTGTGCCGGTACCGGTCCACGTCACAGGCGTGGTCGCCGTGGCACTTATAGTTCCGCCGGTCGGGTTGGATGCGCGCGTGATGTAAAAGCCAGGCAGCGCAAGGGTGAGCAAAGCGAAAATAAAGGCGACGGCTGTCAAAGCGCGCCGGTAGTTATTGTGAGTCATGTGCTTTTCCTCGCTTCAAACGGAGCCACGACGACTTGCTGGACGTGCCAACAACTATCGCCGTTCGTTCGTCGGGGGCTCCTAAGTTTGTACCGCTTGTGATTAGGGGCGTCGGGTACGTGGAATTGCAGGACGTGATTTAAAGAGAATTAGTGACGGACCAGTCACGCATATTCTGCGAAACAGTAGAGAACTCCTTGTCGTGTTCTTGTGGGATTAATGGATTTTCCTTGCGGAGCGGGGTTGCGAAGCGGCGGCAGGGCGTGTTTAATCAAGCTACACGAAAGGATTACCAATGCCGGACGAGCAAAGAGTAGCTAATAATTCACAAACCTACGTCGCTGATGCTGACACTTTTCAGTTCGAAACAATTCAACAGGATAACGGGCAGGCGACGGTGATTCGCTTCCGGCTTGACGATCCGCGTTATCACGCCGGCGACGTACTCGTCGTGCTTAGCGGCAGCGAGATCCACTTTCACGGCATGATTGGACAGTTGGCTGATGGCTGGGCCATAGCAAGCGATCACCGCGGTTCGCTGCTGGCCGCCACGGTGCAATAGCGCTACCTTACATACCCTGACGGATACGCAACGCGCACACCAGGAGTCGAAGATTTAACTTCGAGTCGATGGAATCCCTTGTTCAGATGGGTAGAAAGAAAAGTCAATGCAGCTTGCTTCTGAAGCGACATATCGAGCTCGCGAATGAAAGGCCGAAAACTCACCGGAGCGCCCGTACCCTGAAAGAAAGCGAGGCCTCCAGTTTCATTTGAAAGACGCAACAACGAGCTCTGCGCGTTAGTGACAAGCGCGGGATTCGCTGCCGCCACGAGGGTCGGTGCGTAGAAACCGTAGATCGCGACGCCGCGGCGTTGCGACTCATTCACGGCCCTTTGTAAATCGACACTCTGCGTCGGTGACGACGATTCAACACCCCGCGAAATATCCAAACCGTCAGACACTAGCAATATCGCCCGGCGGCCCAGTGGCTGCGATTCAAACCGTTTCAGCGCTTCTATAACCTCGACATACGGATTGTATGGACCAGCACTCGCAAAACCTGTTGGTGGTCGAAGCGCGCTCGCCGCTTTCTCGAGATCGTTCGTAAATCGCTGCTTCACCTGAAGGCTGCCGGTTCGCAGGTAACCAACCATCACGCGCGATCCTTTCGGCAGTTTCCTGATGAACTCGGCGAGGTCCTTGATCTCGTTTCCGACCGAAGGCACGAGGTCTTCCTGAATCAGGACAGCTAAAGTGATCGGTGAATTGCCGAAGCCTCTAATAGAGATGATGGTTTGCGGCTCGCCATCTTCACTGATCGTCAAATCGATATTTTGCAACTCAAACTCCGACGCCTCATTTACGCGGATGGTCACTGGAACCGTCACGGGTTTGCCGGGACCACGCGCGGCGCCGTTGCTGGCGCTCTCCGATTGCGCAAGGGCGGACGAGGTGAACAGAGCGAAGCCAACGATGATGAATATCTGTAACGCGATCAGGTGGATTCGTCGGAGCGTCTTCATTGAATTTCCTCTATCGTATGGGCGACATTATACTGATGTTATGAAGGAAGCGCTTGTGACGAGTCAGCCGACGGGCAAACTTTCCGGCAAAGATGCGACGACGGCACGATTGCTGAAAGTTGCGCCCTGGATCGCCATGGCAGCGACTTCGCTTCCGGCCCCGCTGGTGTTCCTTGTCCTTTTTTTTACAACTGCAGCCACAGACTCGGCTGCCGTTTATCTCTTGTTGACCGGCCTCTCTCTGACACTGGGATTCGCGCTGGGACTAGTGATCGCCGCTTTACTGCTCGTTTATCGCAAGCGATGGCTCTCAAAATTGCGAGACCGATTAGCTTCGGATGGAATCACGGCGAATGAGGTTGTATGGTTCCGTTCGGAATTGACGTCCGCAGAGCGTGCGTCGCTGGCTGAAATCGAGCAAAGTAATCCGCTTTTGGCGGACGCCTACATGGAAACCCTCGCCAACCGGCTCATGGCTTCCCGCGTGATTTCCCGTTCAAAACGCGAAATGTTGAAGGTGGAACGTCAGATTAACCGCGCGCGAACGCTGCACACGCCGGAGTCTGCGTCGTTACAAAAGGAGCTGGCGGCCGATCACGAAAAGCTGCAACACCTGCGGCAGGAGGCCACCGAGCATTTGGCGAAGGCGAAGACACGGCTCCAGATGATTGAAGCGACGGCCAGCCGGACGCTTACTGAAGGCGAGACGGACCTGATGATGCAGCGGCTTGGGAGTGCGCAGGATCAGTTGCCGCTGGTATTGGAGATCGCGCAGTTGGAGACGCAAGCGCTTCGTGAAGCGAGTGCCGAAACCAAAGCCATAACCACGGATTAGACCGATCAAGGCAACGGATTAAAGCCGCGGCTTTGATCCGTCAAATCCGTGGTAACTAAACGATAGACCCCAGGCGCGAGTCTTTCAGCAAAGCCTTCGTCAACCAGTCCCCAGTTTCCAAGTCCCGCTTCCGGCGCGCGGAGGCCAGTTACACGGGCCAGTTCGCGACGCACCGTCATGCCGGCGCCTGTTAAATAAGCGCGCGCGATCTCCGTTAACGCCGCTTCCCTTTCTACATTCTGCTTGAGCTGTTCCGGGAAACGCGCCTCCGGAATGGACCAAATGTATGTAAAAGTCGGCTCATACAACACCTCAGTCGGAATTATCTTCAGCGACTTCTGAAGCTCCGTCATAGCTTTGTCGAAGCGAGCGCGCTCTGCAATTCCACTCTCCATGCGCAAGTCGCGCGTCGCCATCTCCCATTCACGTCGCATGATCTTCAGAATCACCTGCGCATCGGCGGACAGCGTGTTTTTCTCAAGCTTTTGAGGGATTCCCCAAAGTGCATTGAAAAACGGAAGCAGACGTGGTGCGATGAAAGTCGAGCGACCGCGTAACACTTTCCCGTAAAAACACCTCCCTCGGCGCATCACGTCGTCCTTGATGGTCCACGCCAGCCTGCTCTCAGGGTCCTTCTGCACATTGCGCGGCATGTGGGCGTCCCTGCGCCCGCAAACAGCGACATAAAGCGACGGTCCAGGTCGGCGCGAGTCAGTCAAAGCCTCGCAGAATCCGACCTCCTCAATGAACCGTTCCGCGGCGTAAACATCCTCGACACGATTCTCAGGTTCGCGCCGCCACATGCGATCGCGATAGACCTCAATCTCCTCCGGAAGCATGCGCGAATTCTATCAAAGTGATTTAACGGACCAGTCAACCTGAGCAGATCGGTCAGCGGATACGCCATGGCATAACTTCCGGTTAAAGCAGTTAAATTGTTGATACAGAAAGCTCTAAGTCACTTTCGTGCATTTGGCACAATCCCTGCAGAGAGGGCTGCGCCAGTTGTTTGTCCAGAACTGGCCAACTCACTACGGAGATCAAATGACAGTGACATCGACGCATATAACAAAACGCTTCCTCGTGCTGGCCTTGCTGGCAAGCCTCACGCTGGGACCAAGCCTGCTGGGCGGCAGAGTTTTCACCGTCCATGCGAAGGGTAACGACTCCCGTGGAAGCAGGGACCAAAAGCCGAATAAGGTAGCCTCAGACCTAAGCGACATGCTCGCCGGCAAAAACAACGGCAGCCTTGTCAAAGTAATTCTTCAACTCAGCGACAAGCCAAGCGGTCAACTCAACGCGCTGCTGTCCGCCAACGGTGTCAGGATCCGAAAACATTTCAATAACCTCAACTCTCTTGCCCTCGAATTGCCCCGTAACATAGTCGATGCACTCGCTAATTTTCCTGAAGTAGCTTTCATATCACTCGACAGTGAAGTAATGACCCTCGGTGGTCATATCTCGAACACCACCGGTACTGACAACGTGCGCTCGATGAGCGCTGACGGCGCGCTTGATGGCAGCGGCATCGGAATCGCGATCGTCGACTCAGGCATCTACCCGTCACACACGTCATTCACTGACACACAAACCGGTCAGTCACGAATCATCGTCAATCAGGATTTCACGGGGGAAGGACGTACGGATGATCCGTATGGTCACGGAACTCACGTCGCGGCGGCAGCCGCCGGCAGCGGAATCGTAGCGAGAGGTGAATACATCGGTATTGCTCCGCGAGCGAAGATAGTCAACCTGCGCGTTCTGAATGCCCAGGGCGTCGGTGCCGTATCAAACGTTCTCGGAGCTTTCAACTGGCTGCTCTCGCATGCAGCTACTTACAACGTGCGCGTTGTTAACCTGAGCATCGGCATGCCGGCGATCAACTCGTACAAATTCGATCCGCTATGTGTTGCGGCTCGCATGCTCGTCGATCGTGGCATCGTCGTTACCGCCGCCGCGGGTAACAATGGAAAAAACAGCGCGGGCGAAAAGGTTTATGGTCAGATTCACTCACCCGGCAACGAACCGTCGGTGATTACGGTCGGCGCGGTTGATACGCGCGGAACCGATCAGCGTGGCGACGACACGATCGCTACGTACAGCTCTCGTGGTCCGACGCGCAGTTCGTGGACCGATGAGAACGGCGTCCAACACTTCGACAACCTCATCAAACCGGAAATCGCAGCTCCGGGTAACAAGACCATCTTCGCGCAGTCGCCGAACAATTTGCTGCTTTCGCAGAATCCGTCGTTGGATGCCAGCATCAGCGCCAGCCCGACGCGCAGGCAAATGATGCTGAGCGGCACATCGATGGCGGCTCCCCTCGTGGCGGGCGCCGCGGCCCTGATGTTTGAAGCCAATCCAACTCTCACCCCAAACCTGATGAAAGTGCTGTTGATGTACACGGCTCAACAGCTTCCCAACTTCAACATGCTTGAGCAGGGATCGGGCGAACTGAACGTCGACGGCGCGGTTCGTCTTGCGAAACTTGTTCGCACCACCATCAACAGCACCACCACGCTCGGATCGTCACTCCTGACTGGTCCAGCCCCCGTGCCGCAAACCAGCATCACGACCCAAACCGGTGTTTACACCTTTACGTGGTCGCAAGGCGCGATCGTGGGCCAGACATATGCAACCGGCACGGCGCTCATTAATGAGTACCAAATGGTTTATGCGAAGGGCGTGCTGCTCGGCGACGGCGTGTTGCTGGGCGACGGCGTGCTCATCAGTGAGGGCGTGCTCATCAGTGACGGCGTGCTCATTAGCGATGGCGTTCTGATAAGCGACGGCGTACTGATTGCCGATGCGGCGATGTTGACTAAAGGCGTTCTTATCGGCGACAGCATCGTCGTGAGCGACGGCAGCACACTCGGCGCGGGCCAGTCCTTCTGTTCAGTCAACCTGCTGGCTGTAAATGGTGTGTTAATCGGCGATGGCGTGTTGATTGGCGACGGAGTCCTGATTGGCGATGGCGTGCTGATCGGCGACGGCGTTCTCATCGGTGACGCTATTCTTCTCGCCCTTAACGCGCTGACGAATGGCGATGCCACGACGACGATGGCGATTGTGCCTGACGACGAAAAAGACTATCTGGGTTACTAAAACACTACTCAGGATCCCGAGACTGAAAACATGTTGCAAACGAGCACAGCCCCGAAAATTAACGAATGCGAACTGCCGGCTATACAGTCAGTTTCTGTTGCACGACTTAAAAGCAACGAGGCCGCCGAAGTTTTGCAGTTCTTATCGCAGCGTCCGATTCACACGATCGCGATGGTCGGCTTGATTAACGACAATGGCATCGTGAGCCCATTCAACCGCGGCACGTTCTACGGCTGTCGCGACTTGAACGGACAACTCGAAGGCGTGGCCCTCGTGGGCCATGCAACCTTGATGGAAACGGTTTCCGATCGAGCGCTAGCGGCCCTCGCCCAGGTCGCGCGTGAGTGTCCAAACACGCACATGATCATGGCCGAGAAGGATCGTGTTGCTGATTTTTGGAGCCACTACGAAGAAACCGGGCGCCGCCAGCGTTTGGCGTGTCGTGAGTGGTTGTTTGAATTGAGCTGGCCCATCGAAGCGCGCGAGCGAGTTGACGAATTGAGACGGGCAACTGCGGATGAGTTGGAGCTTGTGATGCCGGTCCAGGCCGAGCTTGCTTACGCAGAGAGCGGTGTTAATCCGCTGGACGTTGATCCGTGCGGTTTTCGCGAGCGTTGCTTGCGACGTATCGAACAAGGAAGAACATGGGTAGTAGTTGAAAACGGCCTTTTGGTATTCAAAGCAGACGTCATTTCGAAGACTCCCGAAGTCAACTATCTCGAAGGCATCTGGCTGCGTGAAGATCGTCGCAATAACAATCTGGGCACGCGCTTCATGTCAGAGCTGATGCGAAGGCTGCTGGAAAATACCAAATCAATCTGCCTGCTGGTAAACGAATCGAATGAGTGGGCCCAGGGCTTCTATCGCAAGTGTGGTTTTCACTTCCGGGCTACTTACGAGACGATCTTCCTTCTACGGAAGGAGCCAGCGCAGAATTAAACTGTCCGACCCACGATCTAACCTGATTAAGGCAGCATTGTCCCACCTCATCACGTGAAGGACAGAGATGTCATCCCTGGCGCCATGGAAAATAAATTCTTCCGGCCATTCCTCTACTTAGTAGTTGCGAGCGGCAGTCTCGCGTTCGTATATTCCGCGTTCCAGATTGACTTCCGCCAGTTCGATTCGCACTTCGCCATTTTGATCGCGATGGCTTTGCTGCTCACGTCGCGCATCACAATCCCAATTCCGCGTTTCAGCTCGCAGATATCAGTTTCCGACACATTCGTATTTCTCGTTCTACTGCTTTACGGCGGACCCGCAGCCGTGGTCATGGGTGCGGTTGAGGCGGTTATATCGTCGACGCGGTTCAGCCGGCGCCTCGTGATTGTCGGCTTCAATTTTGGTTCCGCTGCACTGTCGATCCTGATAACGAGCAGCGTGATGGAGTTGATCTTCGGCAGTGTCGTAAGCCTGCGGTCAGCTCCGCTTACGGGAACGTTCATCGCCGCGATCTGCACGATGGCGCTAACTCACTACGCGTCCAATTCGGGCATTGTCGCTATCGGCGGAGCGCTGAAATCGGATCAGCCGATCTGGCCAACCTGGCGCAAGCATTATCTCTGGACTTCGATAACTTACTTTGCGGGCGCGTGCGCGGCGGGTGTCATCGCCGGCCTCGTCTACTTCATCGGTGTGTACGCTTTCGTCATCACCCTCCCGATCATCGCCATCATCTTTCTCACTTATCGCACTTATCTGAAGAACGTTGAGACTTCCGCAGCGCAGGCGGCGCAAGCTGAGAAGCACGTCAAGGAACTGTCACATTACATCGCTGAACAGGAACGTATTCGCGAGCAGTTTTCCCAAATGGAAAAACTCTCCGCTCTCGGCGAGCTGGCTTCGGGAGTCGCGCACGACTTTAACAACACGCTCGCAGGCATTCTCGGAAGAGCGCAGTTGCTGCAACGCACGAGCGATCCGGAAAAGATCGCGCGTGGTCTCGATATCATCATCAAGACCGCCGAAGACGGCGCGAAGACAGTCAAACGCATTCAGGATTTCGCGCGGCAGCGGCGCGACCATAACTTCGAGCTCGTGTCGATCGATCAGATCCTGATGGATGCGAGCGAGATCACGCGGCCTCGTTGGAA
>DAIOGT010000158.1:9409-11409 GCA_036745095.1 Pyrinomonadaceae bacterium | reverse complement strand
CGCTCCATTCGATCGCGCTGGTAACTCGGCCTCTGAATCCCGTGATTCTCGTTCGGATAGATGATCAACTGTGTATCCACGCCGAGACTGCGTAGCGCCTGGTACATCTGTTGGCTACCCTGCACGGGCACGTTGAAGTCGCGCTCGCCGCTGAGAAACAGAGTCGGCGTTTGAATGCGGTCCGCGTGCAGAAACGGATAAGAGATTTTTACGTATGTCTCCCACGCTTTAGGATTCCACGGTGGACCAATCTCGTGATCGTATTGAATGATGTACTGGTCCGTCCCATAGAACGCGACAGTAAAGGCCGTGCCGGCGCCGCTCGTCGCCGCTTTGAATCGCGTGTCAGTTGCGATTAGGTAATCCGTCAGGATTCCTCCATAGCTCCAACCGCCAACACCGAGTCGATCGGGATCGGCAACGCCCATCTTAACCACGTGATCGACGCCCGCGAGTAGATCCTGCACTTCGTAGTTGCCCCAATCGGCAAAGATCGCGCGTGAAAACTTCTGCCCGCGACCAGAGCTGCCGCGATAGTTCACCGCCAGCACGGCGTAACCGTTCGCCGCGAACATGTGGCGCTCGGCGCTGAACGAGTGCTGGTCCTGAGCGTTTGGACCACCGTGAATTCTGAGCAGCAACGGAACTCGTGTGCCTTTCACGTAACCGACTGGATAAGTGAGAAGCGCATTGACGCGCGTGCCGTCTTTACTGGGAAAACTGATCTCTTCAGTAACTCCGAGATCCAGCTCTGCAAAGAGCGGATCATTCTGGTGTGTGAGCTGCCGTAGCGAGTTTCCTTCCCAAACGTGGATCTCGCTGGCCTTCGCGTCGCCGCCGGAGATTGCTACAGCGCGGCTACCGTTGAAGTTCCAGCTCGACAGCACGATGGGCGGGTTCAGCAGCCGTTGCGCCGTACCGCCCGACAGGTTCGCCCGCATCGGATAAACCGAACGATCGTCAGTCACCAGAAACTGGATAGCTTTCCCGTCCGGAGTGAAACGTGGCGAAGAGACGCCGCGATCGAGCTCTTCCGTTGCTTTCAAACGAGTAGGCGCGCTGCTGCCGTCTGCTGGAACGAGCGCGAGGTGGTCCATGTTGTAAGCGCCGTACTTTCTCTCGTCGCCTTCGATGAATGCGATCCATTTCGAGTCGGGACTCCACTCCGGCCGCCCACGGCCCGCGCGTGTAGTCTCCGCCGTTAACTGCTTCTCGGTTGCGCCTGGTTTAGCTTCGGCGACGTAGAGTTGTGCGGCGGGATCGCGATCCGGATCTTCCGCGTGGTTACTCATAAAAGCGATACGAGTGCCGTCAGGCGACCATGCGGGCGAGCTCTCGTCCCACTTGCTCTTCGTGAGTCGCTCGAGTTTCTTTGTGGCGACGTCGAAAAGATAGATGTATGTGTGACGTCCGCGCAGCAGGTAGCCCTGGCCGTCCTGCTTGAACCTGTAACGATCGATGACAATGGGTTTGGGCACACGCGGCGTAGCGCCGGGTTGTGGCGATGGACCAGGATCCGCCTCCGGATCCGGATCGCCGATGACGAGCGCGAGCTGTTTTGAATCGGGAGACCATTCGTGTCCCTGCAAACGGCCTTTGAGCTCTGTGAGCTGCATCGCTTCGCCACCGCTCCGATCGAGAAGCCAGACTTGATTGCCGCGCGTTTTGCCGGGGCGTGGTGACGTGAATGAAATGTACTTGCCGTCAGGGCTCCAGCGTGGCGAGCTTTCGCTCTCGCGGCTGAACGTTATCTGTCGATTGTTGCTGCCGTCGATGTTCACCATCCAGATGTGCGAGCTCGATTTGTCTTCCTTCGCGTCGGTGGAGTTGACGACATACGCTACCCACTGGCCGTCCGGCGAGATTTGCGGATCGCTGACGTTGCGGAAGCGCGTCATATCGTCGAGCTTCATTGGACGCCGGGCAGTTTGGGCTGCGAGCGAGTTCGCGAGCGCAAGGATCAGCAGCAGGGAGATACAAGACAGGCGTCGTCGTAACAT
>DAIOGT010000158.1:1508-9309 GCA_036745095.1 Pyrinomonadaceae bacterium | reverse complement strand
CCGTAGAACTGCTTGCTGATCTTCGAGAGATTGTCGCCGCTCTTCACTTCGTACGTCTGGCCTCCGGCGCCCTGGCCGCCGCCTGCCGCTGCGCCCATGCTGCGGCTCGCGTCCACCGAAATCTCGGCCGTGATGTCGTCAGCATTCGGATTGACGAGCTTGATCTGATCCCAGAACTTGTTCTTCGCTGCATCTGAGGGGGCGACGGCTCTGATAAAAAGCTTATTGTCCTGCACGTGCAGGTTCTGGAACTGGATCTGTTCCTGGTCGGCCGTCGTAAGAACAGTTTGGTATTTCTGTTTCAGTTCATTAAAGCGCTGCTGTGCGCCTTGTTGTTTTTCGGCGTCCGACGCGCCGCGTCCGAACATTTTGTCAAAAAGTCCCATGATGATTTCCTTTCGCTGTCCATGATTAACAACAGGGGAAGTTCGAGGGAAAAAACGGGTGCTCCTAAAAACTTAGAAACGTACGCTGGGGTGAATTTTTGGTGCTTTTCAGTGGCTACTTTAACATCTCTTCGATGAGCCGATCAACGTGGATGCGGGTCGTATCGAGCAAGTGAATGCCGTTGTGTTCATCCGCCCGCAAAAGCAGGGGTATTTCGGTGCCGCCGAGGATGAGTGCCTCAATGCCGTCGCGTGCTTTCATCGTATCGGCAATCTCGAGAAAGCGCGCCCGGGTTTCAGGAAGGAACTTGTCTTTCAGCAGCTCGCCGAAATATTTCTCGTGAATGTAATTCTGTTCTTCCTCGTTTGGAGTGACGAGCTTAATGTCAGTGCGAGAAAACACCGACGGGTAAAACGGCGCCTGCATCGTGTAACGCGTGCCGAAGAGCGCAACGCGCTTGAAGCCTAGCGACTGCGCGCGTTCACACGCAGCTTCGACGATGCTGATCAGCGGTAACTTGACGCGCTGTCTGAGATCGTCGAACACGATGTGAGGCGTGTTGGCGGTGAGTGCCGCGAAGTCAACGCCCGCTCTTTCCAATGTTTCGAATTCTCGGACGAGGTAGTCCGTCACTTTGCCGAGCTCACCAGCAGACATCCAGTCGATCATCAGCTTGAGATTGATGCTGTTGATGATGACGTGCGGCGACGCGCCATCCGCTTTCTCGCGATACAGGTTCGTGAGCAGGCGATAGTAGTCGATGGTTGACTCGGGGCCAGTGCCGCCGATCAGGCCAAGTGTTTTCATGACAAATTATTGCTGCGTCGTCGTGCTTTTCACTGGCTCACCGATATCGTACTCCGGCTTCGGAACGCCCATGAGCCACTTATCAAACCAGCCAACAATATGCTGCAACCGCTCAACCCGATGCCACGGCTGGCCCGAGCGCGACAACTCGTGCGACTCGTTCGGAAACCGGACCATCACCGTCGGTATTCGCCGGTACTTTAACGCCCGGAACATTGCTTCACCACCTGGACCAGTCGGTGTGCGCCAGTCGACCTCGCCGAGGATCAGCATCAGCGGCGTCTGAATCTTGCTGACGTAAGTGATCGGCGATCGTCTTCGATAGTCTTCCGGATCTTCGAAAGGAGGAGCCTTGAACCATGAAGGTTGAAAGAGCGTGAAATCAGCGGTGTACCACCAGTCAGACCAGCTTGCGATATCGCGTTGTGACACTGCCGCCGCGAAACGCGTCGTTTGCGTGATGGTCCAGTTCGTCAGCAAGCCACCGCCACTGCCGCCCGTGACGCCCAGTTTCTTCTCGTCAATGTAGCCACGCTTAACGAGCTCATCGACACCCGCCATCAGATCTTTGTAATCGTCGCCGGGATAGTTGTGCTGGATGATGTTGCCAAAGTCCTGCCCGTAGCTCGTGCTGCCACGCGGGTTTGGATAAAGCACGACATAACCTTTCGCCGCCATCCACTGAAATTCGTGATCGAAGATGAACCCGTAAGCTGCATGTGGACCACCGTGAATATTAAGAATGAGCGGATACTTTTTGTTCGCAGCGAAGTCAGGTGGCTTCTGCACCCACGCCTGGATCTTCTTGCCGTCAAAACTCGTGTGCCAGATTTCTTCAGGCTCCGTGAGATTAAGTTTTGAAAACAATTCTTCGTTGAGGCGCGTGAGCTGCCGCGGCTGGCCGCTTATTCTATCGAGCCAGTAGAGATCGCCGATACGAGTCGGCGTGGAGATCAAAAGAACAAACTTCGACGCATCCGGCACGGCGCGATAGTTCACTACAGCATGATTTCCGGTCGTGACGTCCGTCTGTTTTCCCGTTGCCACATCAAAGGAGCCGACATTGGCTTTGCCTTCTTTGACGTAAAGCATGTTGATACTGCGGCCGTCGGACGACCAGATTGGGAGGTTACCGCCGCCGCCTCGCGGCGCCACATTATCGCCCGTCAGACCACCGCCGATATCAAAATCAAAATTTGCCGTGAGATTTCGCGGCTTCGCGCCCGACGCAAGGTCCATCACCCAGAGATCCGGCTGCGAATAAGAGCGCACCGGTTGAGCGACTGAAGCCGTAAACGCAAGCTGTTTTCCGTCGGGACTGACGGCAAAAGCCCCCGCGCCCATGTCGAACGACGTCAGTTTCGACGGCTCGCCGCCCGTGACCGCGATGGAATAGATATCAGTGCGCGGCAGCTCGTAATAAGGTTCGTCTGTGAAGTCGGATTCGAAGTAAATGCGCGAGCTGTCTCTGGCCCAAACTGCGCCGCCATCGTCAAACTTGCCTTTGGTTAATTGTTTTGGCGTCACTTTTTCGTCACCGGTTTTGGGAGCAGTGACGACCCAGATGTGGTTCGGATGTTTGAAGTCGAGATAACCGGCGTTGTTGGCACGATAGACCGCGCGATTAATCACGCGCACGTCGCTTTCGCGTTCCGGACTTGGGCTTGGACTCGGGCTCGCGTTTGGCTCGGCCCGCGCATTTCGCGCCGCTGCCTTTGCGAGCTCTTCGGCGGTGGCGCTGTTGTAAAAGAGAATCATCTTTCCGTCCGGCGACCACTGTGGACCGCCGGCGCCACGCGGCAAAGTCGTAAACTGAAACGGCTCACCGCCCGCCATCGCGAGCATGAACAACTGCGACGGCTCTGTGCGCCCGCTGATCTCCGGTGCGCGCACGAAGACGAGAAATTTTCCGTCAGGTGACCAGCGCGGTGTGGTATCTCGTGGACCGTTCGTTAGCTGGCGTGTTTCACCGTTAGCTGTGGTGACGATCCAGATCGCTGTGTTGTAGCCGTCTTTCTTTTCGTTAACGGTGGTGCGCACGAATGCGACGCGCGAACCGTCGGGCGAAACTTGCGGATCGCCGATCCAGACAAAGTTGAAGAGGTCCTTCTCGGTGATGTTGCGTTTCTGCGCGAGTGCGGGCGCTCCCAGAGAGACGACGATAACAAGGAGAAGTGAGACACGAAAACGCATGTTTTGTTTCCTTTCAGAGCCGCAGGTTACGCAGGTTTACGCAGATAGACGTAGTAAACCACGCCACTATAGTCATCAGTCAACAGAAACGCATCTTTTCCAAAACTAAAAACGTCTGCGGGGCGGCCGTTGATCCGTCCGGTCTGGAAGAACCCGGTGATAAAATCCTGCATTGCGCCACCCGCTTCCGGAACCCTTACGACACGATAACCGCGACGGAGACTTCTTTTCGTCGAACCATGTAGCGCCACCAAAAAAGAACCCGCGAGATCCGTGGAGTTGGTCGAATCGAAGTACTCCAATCCGAGTGGTGAGCTGTGTGCGGGAAACGACGTGAGCGCCTCGGGCACTTTGCGACAGTCGAAGTTTCGCCCGGTGGTATTGAATTTCGGATCGGGATAAATCCTCGCGCCCGTCTGAAAGCAGTAGGGCCACCCGTAATGCATTCCATCCTCGATCCGATAAAACGTGTCCGCGGGTCGATTGTCGCCGAGATGATCTGAACCCATGTTGGTTGCGTAAAGCCTGCCGCCGGTCCAACGAAGTCCGACCGCATTCCGAAGTCCGCGCGCAAAGTAATGCTTGTTCGAGCCGTCGGGATTCATCTGCAAAATACTGGCGCGAACTTCTTCCTTCTCTTCACACACGTTGCAACTGCTGCCGACCGCGACATAGATCTTCTCATCGTCACCGACGAGCACCGTGCGCGTAAGATGCCAGCCACCGTATTTGTATCCGAGTCCATAATCAGGAAATGTTGCGAGTACGTGCGGGTCGCCGTATGGAGCGTCGTCGCCGGCGCGGTAACGATAGCGCACGAGACGATCCGTTAAAGCGAGATAGAGCCACGTTGTCCCGTTTGGATCCGTGTAGAAGGCGACGTTGTTGGGGTTGCGCAAACCGGTGAGATATTTCGTCACCTTCTTGAACTGGTATGTTTTCGGATCAAACTGATCCAAAACATAGACCACGCCCCGCCGGTTGTCGGTGAGGTTGTACATGTCAGTAACGAAGACGCGATTGTCAGGGCTCAGCGCCATGAAGCGCACTCGCTTCAGACCCTGCGCGGCGACGCTGATCTCGTAGCCCTCCGGAAGGTTCAGATTGAATGATTTTCCGTTCGCGAGTGTGATGGGATGAGGCGTCAGCCTCTGTCCTGAAGTCGTCGAATGGAAGAAAACTGTGAAAAAAGCCAGGAAGGCAACACGCGCGAGTTGGTTCATGGAGGCAGAAAATAGCACATCTCTGCGGCCCTCTGCGTACCGGCGCGCCCTCGGTGCTTGGAGAAGATCGAACCAGCCTGAGGACGAAAGATACGAAGAGAGCCGCAGAGAGGCGCTCCGGGGAACATCATGGGCGGCGCCGCGCGCGTCGCTTGCATGTCGCTCCGATCGGAGCGCAACTCAAACCGCAAACTTTTCGTCGACTAGAGAACGCGCATGAAAGCTACGAGGTCTTTCTTTTCCTGCGCTGTCAGTTTCAACTCGAGTATGAGATTGAAAAACTCGACCGTGTCTTCCAACGTCAGCAGACGCCCGTCATGGAGATACGGCGGCGACTCCTTGATCCCGCGCAATGGAAATGTCTTGATCGGGCCCTGCGCTGTGATCATCATGCCGCCTTCCATACGTGGCTTATAAAATCTTTCCACGGCGAGGTCATGCATCTGGTTGTCCGTGTAATAAGGCGCCGTGTGACAAACACTGCAATTTGCTTTTCCGAAAAACAGGTCCTCGCCACGAATCTCACTTTGGGTTGCTTTGGAGCGATCCAGACGTCCGAGCACGTTGAGTTTCGGCGCGGGCGGAAAGTCGAGTAACTCCTGAAACTCCGCCATGAAGTGGACCTGTGAAGCTCGCTCCAGAATGTTGACGCCCTTTTTCGTAGCCAGAACAGTGTCGCCGTCGAAATACGCGGCTCGTTGTTCAAACTCGGTGAAATCCTCGACGTTTTTCAAGGCTCGCTGCGAGCCGAACAATCTCTGAATGTTCACTCCACGCAGCGACGTTGTCTCAATGCGGCGGCGGTTTTCCTGCGGACGTATATCGCCGACGAGATGGAAGGCTGCGGACGTGTGACCATTAACATGACAGTCAAAACAGGAGACGCCCAGCATGCCGTCTGGTCGTTCGGTCTTGCGATCGTCGGTGGCGTTGAATTGCTGTTGTGGAAACTGCGTCACCAGCAATCGCAAACCTTCAAGCTGTTTCGGATTGAGAATGCCGTTGAACAACTCGTAGAAGTTATTGACTGTGATCAGTTGTCCTTTGGAAACGTCACCGAGATCCTTGCGCGAGGTTAGAAACAATGCCGGCGGAAACTCTGGGATGAAGTGGTCCGGCAGATCGAAATCCATGTCGAAACGTTCGACTCGGGGCAGGAGCTTGATCTCAACCTGGGGAAATACCATACCTCCAACTGCGTGATTGACGTGCGGCAGCGGCAAATAAGGAAACACGCCCTGCTCTCTAATCGCTGCGGGAGTCATGCGACCAAGTTGATCCCACGTCAATCCGCCTTTCAGTTTTGCAGTTGGCCCGACCGGAATTGGTTTTCCTCGCGTCATGCGAACACTTTCGTCCACACGACGGCTAAGATCGTAACGTTCCTCGAGTAAACGTTGATGTTCGGCCGCGACCCGAGCTTTTGCTGCTTTGTCACGAGCCCGAACAACATCGAACGGCTCTTCGATTACGGGAGTAAATGAGGACGGACGCTGTTGTTGCTGTGCGCGCGCGGCGCCGCTAAGGAGTAAAATGACGGCAACAGAAAGAAGACAGACTGCAGTTATGAGCACCCTGATTCGTTTTTCCGTTTTCATATGGGAATAACACGTGGGCTTGGGAATTATTCCCGGGAATTTTCCTGTGCGTGGGGTGTTAATCTAAAATAGCTTCCGCTAAAGGTGAGAAATATGGACAGCCGGCTTAACGATGTCGGATTTGACCAGGCGGCGATGGAGCACATCGATGCGCTCTACGGTTATGCCCTCACGTTAACCCGCGACGCGACGGAGGCTGAAGATCTCGTTCAGGAGACGTATGTGCGCGCCGCAAGCGCCGCGCACTTGCCTGGCGGTGACGGCAATCTCAAAGGCTGGCTCTTCGTCATTATGCGAAACGCGTGGTTGAATCAGGTTCGTCACAAAAACAGTGGCCCGCGCTTTGTCGATCTCGATACTGGCGAGACGCCGTCGAGCGAGGCACCCGACACGCCGCACGTCGTTTACATGCGCAAGCTTGAACGAGAGCAAGTGCGGCGAGCAATCGAAAGCTTGCCCGATGCGCATCGTGAGATTGTCGTTTTGCGTGATATCGAAGGATTCACGTACCAGGAGATCGCGACCGTTCTGGATTGCCCAGCGGGCACGGTTATGTCGCGTTTGGGACGCGCGCGTGGGAAACTGAGAAAACTGCTTTCAACGAGGCAAACAAAGGCGCGAGTCAGAGCAGTCTAAAAGAAACGGATTTGATGAACACTTCAATCAGCTGTGATGAAATACGTGGCCGGTTGACCTTGTATCTCGACAACGAGTTGCAGGGTGATGAACGAGCCATGGTCGAAGCGCACCTCTCCGCCTGCGAATCGTGTGCTGCGATCTTTACAAGAGAGCTGAACTTTCATAATGCAGTGAGAGAAAGCGCGCCGCTGTATGTCGCGCCGCCGGAGTTGCGGGCTAGGGTTCAAACAATCCTGAGCGAAGGGCAAAAAGTTTCCGCAGTCGCCGGCGCTGGAGAGAATCGACGGCGGCGGGCGTCACGTGTGAGCTGGCTTGTTGCCGCTGCGGCCGCACTGCTTCTGCTGCTGTTGCCGCTAATCGTATGGCGCGTCGGCAAAGAAAGGAGTGTTCCGCCGGTCACAGCTTCGAGTTTTGCGCTTATGGCTGCTGATACACATTTGCGTCATATGCGCGGGCAGTTGCCGCTCGAAGTAGACTCGGGAAATCCGCAGGAGATCTCGTCATGGTTTGTGAACAAGGTGAAGTTCAGTGTGCAGTTGCCCAATTACCAGGAGTCGTCCGGGCAGGAGAAGCTTTACACGCTTGAAGGCGCGCGCCTCGTTGGTTACGAGAAGGATTACGCGGCTTACGTTGCTTACCGGATGAAGGAGCGACAGATCAGTTTAGTGATCACTTCTGATTCGGTTGCGAAGCCGTCCGGCGGTGAACAGATACAGGCTGGGCCGCTGATGTTTCACTACAACGCGATTGACGGATTGAAGGTGTTGACATGGTCGGATCGCGGTTTGACTTACGCGCTCGTGTCGGATCTCGAGGAGCGTGGGCAGCAGTCGTGCATCGTCTGCCACGCGGGCACGAAGGACCGCAGCTTCATCGAGCCACTAAAACCCCACTAAGAGTTTTAGCCACAAAGAGGCACAAAGAGCACAAAAATTTTGAAGCACCTTTTTGTGT
>DAIOGT010000158.1:0-1408 GCA_036745095.1 Pyrinomonadaceae bacterium | reverse complement strand
CACAAAGAGCACAAAAATTTTGAAGCACCTTTTTGTGTTTTTTGTGCCTCTTTGTGGCTTAACTTCTTGAGTACATCCTGATAACGCGCTCGATCGCGGCGCGACAGACTTTGCAGAAGCGATCGCTGCGCGTGAACATGAGGCAGTCCACCTCCGGCCGGTAATAACCACGCGCTTCGTACATCGCACCTTCAAACGCGCCGACCTTTCCGAAGTATTTCTCCGCCGCAAACAGCTTCAATTCGTACGCGAGCTCTTCCTTGAACAGCGCCTCCATCTCCTCTTCGGGTCGACGGTCTTTGCGCAACTGCGCGCGCCGCTTCTGGATCTCGCGCGAATAAGTTTCAAACGCTTCTTTGTTCCAGGGCGTCGGAATCGGCGTGTCGTTTGCGAATGGCGAGACAAGATTGCGCCACTTCAATGAGCTGACGTCGAGCAGCGCCGTGACGTTTGGCTCCCACGGCTCGACGCGATCCGCCGCCGGCGCATATGCGACTGACGACGTGTAGTATTCGTCGGCGAGTCCGGCGAAGTGATGACCAAACTCGTGCACGAAGACGTAGTTTGCGAAAGCATTATCCGAAGCGACGGTGCTGTAGAGATTGAAAATGCCGCCGCCGCCGTACGTGCGATTGTTGACGAGAACTTCGATGAACTCGTACGGCGCGAACTGAGCAGTGCGGCGCAAAGCGCGATTGTCGAACGTCAACACGTATCGTTCGGATCCGAACGCGTCATAAGTGGCGCCGATCGGCGAGTCGCGATAAATACCCGTTGACGGTCGCGAGATGCCTGACTCCGTGGCCGGTGGCGCGAGCGCCCACACGTTAAAGCTTCTTCGGTTCTCCTTAAATGGCGAGGTTGCGAAGAGCACTTCCGTCAGTCGCTTCGCGTCGGCTTCAAACTTCGCAGCCTCGGCAGCGGTGTAGCCATCGCCGAGAATCAGGAAGTCGACTCGCGTTTCAGGTTCGCCAGTCTTTTGAATTGTGATGAGCGGCGCGGGCGCTTTCGGCTTTGAGCGGTCGACAAACTGGTCCGCTGGATCGATCGTAGTGGTCCAGATGTCTTTGAAGACGTTCTTCGGATCGCGCTTCTTGAGGACGATGTTGACGGGCGCTGTCGGGGCGGGGAAGCGTAGTGACTCCTGAAATGTACGTTTGACCGTCCTGGCCTCGTCGGTTGTTTCCCACTCACCGTAAATCGACGCGAAACCGCGCGAGTAGAGCAATTCCTTAGTCTTCGCGTCGCGAACCTCAAACAGGTACTTGCCGAGATTCGACGAATCGATCGCCTGCTTTAAATCACCCGGCCACGGCAGCGGCTCGATCACCACGCGATCGAGACTGAAGACTTCCTGCGACGCATCGCCGGTGTGGTAGTAATCCACCCGCATCGTCGGCGGCGCCGC